>QMOF01000055.1 GCA_003650185.1 Chloroflexota bacterium
ATGGCGCCCCCCGCGGCCAGCAGCGCGATGTCGTAGGTGAGCCCCATTCTCCTGACGTCCTCCACGTGCCTCGGTGAGTGCACCAGGGTCAGGTCTTCCACCGCTGCCGGTCCGGGCGTGACCAACTCGAAAAGTGGCGATACCTCCCTCAGTGCGCTCTCCATTCGCCCTGCCTTGGCGGCTGGGTCGCTGCTGTAGACCTCCGCGTACCTTGGATGGTAGACGACCTTCATTCAGCCTGGCCTGCTCCGGATGTCAGTCTCTCCAGCGTGCTGGCGTAGACGCGGTATGTCCCGGTGTCAAAGAGGACGAAAGCCACACTGTCCAGCGACGTTTCCTGGCGCAGGAAGTCGATAACCGTGCGCAGGGCCACCTGTGCCGCCTGGTCGACGGGGTACCCGTAGGCGCCGGTGCTTATGGACGGAAATGACACGCTTTTCAGACCTTTGGTTACCGCCAGCTTCAGGCTCTCCCGATAGGCACTGGCCAGGATCTCCGGTTCACCTCGCGTGCCATCGCGCCATATCGGCCCAACCGTGTGTATCACGTACCTGGCCTTCAGCTTTCCCCCGGTAGTGATGACAGCCTTGCCCGGGGGCAGGCGCCCCTGCTGTGCCACAATTCGCTTGCAGGCGTCGAGGATGGCCGGCCCGCCAGCCCGGTGTATGGCGCCATCCACCCCGCCACCACCCATCAGGCTGGAGTTGGCGGCGTTTACTATGGCATCGGTAGATTGTTTGGTTATGTCCCCCTGAATTAGACTGAGCCTGGTCTTATTGATGGTCACATCCATGACGCACCTCGCCGGTATTTGAGCTGGCTATGCTGGTCTTGTCCTTCACTCTGCCTGGCCAATCCCTGCATATCATTGGCTAGAGCGGCCATCGTCAGGAAACATGCTTCGCCGGAAGGCGGAGTACCCCCAGGACTATGATGGCGGCGATTACAGCCATCAGGTAGAGGCCGGCTCCCAGTGCCAGCCCGATAGCGGCCACGGACCAGATGGTAGCGGCCGTGGTCAGCCCCACCACCCCTCCCTCACCCCTCAGGATGGTACCTGCTCCCAGAAAGCCAATGCCTACCACGATGCCGGCAGCCACCCTGGAAGGGTCACTTGACCAGCCGAAGCCGTTAATCGAAGCCAAGGTGAACAGGGTTGCCCCCACGGAGACCAGGACGATGGTGCGGAGTCCAGCGGGTTTTTCGGCGCGCTCTCTCTCGTAGCCGATCAAGCCGCCCACAAGCGCAGAGATCAGCAGGCGGATGACCATGTCCAACTCATCCCACGGGGTCAACTGCCATATCTCCATACCTGAGCCTCTGGTTGGATATGCTGCTGGTTCTTGGCCACGGGCCGTGTTCGCGCTCCAGTGACAGCCATTATATCATCCGGCCGAAACAGGCTTGTCCATTTGCACCGTTGAACCCGGTCTGTGCACAGGCGTGCTGGCTCACACGCCGAAACCGATAGCCACCCCCGCAGTCAAGTCGCCGAGACATCGTGAAACAATCTTCTCTCCACTTTCTCCAGCTTCTGGGCCCCTCTTATCTCGCTCGGGAAGAGGGGGAGCTTGGTGAACCGGAACTGGTACTTGCTCTCCAGTTCGCTGATGTACGCTTGCTGCATGTCCGCCTTAGCCCGAAGGAATGGTGAGTCGGGGTTCTCAACCACCTGGTTGATGATCACATGGCCCAGGCGGAGGCCGTAGCTTGACAGTTCCGCCAGTATGCCGTCGATCTGGCGCACAGCGAGAGCTTCGGCTATGGTAACAAGGTTGAAGTCGACCTGGCTTCTAAGGAAGCGCATGTCGTGGTCGGAGAGCTGCTGCCAGTCTCTTATCACCCCGAGGATGGTCCTTTTTCTCTGGCGCGTGGTTTTCACCGAGGAGTAGATGCGCGGTGCAGTTCTCAGGTGCTCGTTTACTATGGCGGGCATGCGTAGCAGACCGAGCGTCTGGCCGGCTGGAGCGGTGTCCCACACTATCTTGTCATACTCTCCAGACTCACTGAGTTCCCTGATGTAGTCCACCATGAACTCGTCCCGAAGCCCGGGCAGAATAGAGGTGACGAAATCGACGAACGCCTCGTAGCTGATGTCAACGAAAGAGGAGAAGACGTCGTAGACTTCCGGGCCGAACTTCTTGTCCCAGAGCGCCTTCACGCCGTCGTAGCTTACCTCGTCCAGGTAGAGGTTGTCCATGACCTTCACCGGTGTTTGTGAGTCCTCGATCTCGAATACGTCACGCAGGGAGGGCGTGAGGTCGCTTGAGATGACCAGGGTCCTGTTTCCCAAGGTTGCGTAATGCAGTGCAGTGGCTGCGGCGCAGGTTGTCTTGCCCACACCGCCCTTGCCGCAAAGCATGATGACGTGCTTGGAGTTCATGCTATCTCTCCCCTTCTATTGGCCAGTCGCGAAATATGGTAGCACATCCCGCCGACCAAGACCACGCTGGCTTGACCTGGCGGTTAACCGCCAAGCTTTGCCGTCGGCGGGGTGGGTGGGGTGGCGGGTCTACCCACCCGCAGGAACAGTAGTGACATGAAGGTGCGCGACCTGGGGCTGTGAGCGGTCGTGCGGAAGAGGGTAAGATAACTTAAGCTACCACGTGTCCCCATTGGGCCAGAGGCGCTCCCTGGTGGCCTGATGGCCGGTGTGTGGAGTTGACTCTCGGAGAGATATGGGGTAACCTACAGGTGCTCGGGTGATCAAACCAGAGAAGTTGCCTGCCAGAGACGGAAACTAAAAAAGGGACCGGGGAGGGAGGCAAGTCTGGGGAGGTCACCCGAGATTCTTTTTCTCCTCCGGGTTTGGGTCCTTCGCTTCCTGTAACAAGGCAATAAAAGGGAGATTGCGATATTCCTCTGCGTAGTCCAGGCCATAGCCCACCAGGAACTCGTCAGGCACCTCGAACCCCACATAGTCAAGGCGGACGTCAGCTAATCGGTGGACGTTCTTGTCCAGGAGAGTGCAGACCGCCAGGCTAGCCGGGTTGTGCTTCCTCAGGTAAGCCAGGACAAAACTCAATGTCATGCCCGTGTCCACGATGTCCTCCACCAGGATTACGTGGCGTCCCTCCATGTTTATGTCGGGCTCCTTGGTAACCCTCACAGCGCCTCCCTTCTCCGCCTCGTAGTAGGAGATGGACATGAAGTCCACGTCCGCCGGAACCGTGAGGCTACGCATCAGGTCTGCCATGAAGCAAAAGACTCCTCTCAGCACCCCGATGAGCACAGGATGGCGTCCCTCGTAGTCCTGCGAGATCTGCTTGGCCAGTTGGCGGACCTTCCTCTGGATCCTCAGGTTGCTGAAGAGTACCTTGCCGACGCCGTGGGTCTTTGCACCTGCCAGTGGCCCGTAGCCATACTTGGCCAGCAGGCGGTCGTAGTCACGGCGTGCCAGGAGCATGACGTTGATGTCAGGGTAAAGCTCTCTCATACGCCTGATCTTCTGTTTCTTCTCCTTGGTGAGAGCTGGCTTCATGGTGGTCATCTCCAGGTACAGGTCCAGGTCAGGAAGATAGAAGTCCGGCGTGAACATTTCCGTGACTCTGCCTTCCTCCCACTGTAGCGGGAAAGACCGTGGCTCATAAAGCCACTCGATCTGGTAGAAGTCGAGCAGCTTAGCGAACTCCTCTTCGCTCGGATGGGCAAAGGAGGTCGGCTTTAGCAGTGAAATCCCGATACCCGTCGTTCCGATGTCCTGGGTCTTGCCATTGTATGGAGGCTCTTCCGCCCGGGCAGCGTGGTCAGACTCCAGGACAATACCGACTAGGTCGGCTACGGTGCTGAGGAACTGCTGTTCGCTGGCGGTGAACTCCCGGTATGCGCGACTATACACGCGAAGGCTGCCCACGATCGAACCCCTGAGGGTGACGGGCACGCCCATAATTGAGACGATATGTTCCTGCTTTGCCAGTTCCCGGAACTGCACACGTGGGTCGCTGGCGGCGTCGGGAACAGTCACCACCTCCCCCTTCACTGCCTCTGAGAGGCTTCTTTCGGGCTCAATGAAGCCTTTTCTGAGGTAGCGCTCGCTCAGTCCGTGAACGGCGGTATGTATCAGCCTCTTCTTTTGGGAGTCTAGCAAAAGCAGAGAGCACCCTCGCACTGCCAGGGCCTGGGGGGCTAGTCTGACCAAGAGGTTGAGCTTCTCGCCGCTGGCAATGTCGGAATTGATGGCTCGCACCATCCTGGCAAGCGCCCTGCTGAAACCGGCTACCTGCCTGCTCATGGCTGTCTCCTTCGCTGTAGGACCGGGCTAGCTTGAATTGTGGTAAGCCATTGGATATACTCCTTGGCAAGCCCAGGGTGAATAATACCTCTATAAGATAGGCAACTCAAGAGCGAGCGTGTCACCTGTCTGCTGCGTTATTATGGCAAGGGCACCGTGGCAGCTCGTCGTTGGGGAGTGTCCAATGAGCAGCGGGAGCGGGAAGCGCTGCAGAAGGGGGTAACAGCAAATGGGCATGACCGTCTATAATGAGGATGGCACTGTGGCTTCCGTGTTCACCGGAATCGAGCGCAAGGGCGAGAGACTGATCTTGCGGCAGTTGGCCTTGGGGACGATGCCAATGGACGTGATAGTCACGCCCGAAGAAGCCTTGAAGTCGGTGAAGTTGGGACTCAACTGGGGAGTCATCTCCTTTGTCCTGGGCTTTCCTTATTTCTGGCTGAAGCACAGGCGACAGAAGGAGCGTATGTACGCTGCGGCCGAGGCGCCAACGGAGGAGGGTGGGGGACAGGGTTAGCCAGCGGGCCTGCTTTCGCGACGGCCCGCTCTCTCTCGGGTTGGCGCGGCTTGCCTTGATATTGTTGCGGGCGTGATATCAAGCGCAACTAGAGTAAGCGGTATCTTGTCTTCTTGGGTCTTTCCGTGTGTCCTGTGCGGCGGAAGCCCGGTGGTGTGGGTGGGCTGCCGTACGGCGAGCGGACAGGCTTCTGGCGCTTTTCCCTTGAGAATGGACTTTTCGGCTTTGTCCGACGCATAGGAGGGTGAAATTGGCATCAGCACTTAGCGGTATCAAGGTTATCGACCTGGCGGGGCTGGGGCCCTCTGCCATCGCTGCCATGATGTTGGGCGATATGGGGGCCGACGTCCTCAAGATCGACCTGCCACCTGGAGGTGGGAGTCGAGGAGTCGGCGAGGGACTCCCTTTCTTCCCGGAGGATGCTGAAGAGACCGAGAAGATGACGGCCTACATGGCTACGAACCGCAACAAGAAGAACATGGCACTCAACCTCAGGAGTGAGGCCGGCCAGGCGATATTCCACAAGCTGGCCAAGGAATATGACGTCATCATCGAAGCTTTCCGGCCCGGGGTGATGGACCGTATGAACGTCGGGTACCAGACCCTTTCTCAGATCAATCCCAGGATCATTTATTGCTCCGTGTCAGGCTATGGCCAGACCGGTCCGTATCGCAGCTTCCCGGGACACGACGCCAACTATGCCGGTATGGGAGGGGTCCTGGGGCTTATCGGCGAGAGCAAAGAAGGAGCACCGGTTATTGCCCTTAACATAGTGGCTGACGTAGCTGTCGCCGTGCTACAGGCTGTTATCGGTATCCTCCTGGCTGTCTGCGCCCGCGAGAGGACCGGTCGGGGACAGCATGTTGACATATCGATGACTGATGGGGTTGTATCGCTTCTCATCGGTATTCCAGGCGCTGGAGAGTACCTCTACAACGGGATCGTCCCGCAGCGCGGCGAGACCATGACCAGCGGCACCCAGCCTTTCTACTCTGTCTACCAGACCAAGGACAACAAGTACCTCACATTGTGCCCCATCGAGCCGCGCTTCTGGGGTAACCTGTGTCGTGCTATTGGTAGGGAGGACTTCGCGCCACACCAGTTCGACTCGAACAAGAAAGACGAGATCTATGCCGAACTGCGTAAGATATTCCTCACCCGCACTAGGGACGAGTGGTTCGACTCTCTCACCCAGGCTGATGTGCCCGTGGGCAAGGTCCTGGAGCTGGACGAGCTGTTCTCGGATCCCCAGGTGCTGCACCGCCAGATGGTGGTTGACGTGGACCATCCCAAGTTCGGCAAGGTGAAACAGATAGGGATCAGCATAAAGCTATCAGACACGCCAGGCGAGATACGAAGCCTGGGCGTGACGCTGGGAAAGAACACCACAGAGGTCATGTCCGGCCTGGGCTATTCCAGTGCCGAGATTGAGGAACTGCGTGGCCAGGGCGTGATCTACTAGCGACAGCAAGCGTCCTCTACTGCATGTCCAGCCGAACAGACGGTCTGCTCTGGCGCACTGGTCTGAGCCGGTCTCCCCGGTGGCACTGGGCAGAGGGCTGTGTCTGTTCTCTGCGGTGCCACGATGGGTGAGGACGGAAGGGGCGTTCTTGCCTTGAGTGCAGCTTCCGAGCTTCGCCTGCATTGCGTGGCCATCCACCGTGTGGTATAGTCTTTGCCACTCACTGGGGCGGGGCTATGCCAGCGGCAGTCCTTTGCCGTTGGACAGCTAGCTTCAGCGGACCGATAGGAGGGACAGTCTGGACGTCATAGAAGCAATCAACAGCCGCAGGAGTGTGCGTGCCTTCAAGCCCGATCCGGTGCCGAAGAACGTTCTTCAGGAGATCATGGAAGCGACACTGAGAGCGCCTTCCTGGGAGAATACCCAGCCGTGGGAGTTTGCCGTCCTGGGCGGGGAGGTCATGGACAGGGTAAAGGCGGCTATCACGGAGAGGATCAACGCCCGGGAGAAGCCGGCGCTTGACATGCCCTGGCCGAAACTAGGCGGGCCCTACCTGGAACGGGCGAAGGCGGATGGCAAACGCCTTTTCAGCGAGTTGGGCATATCGAAGGAGGACAAGCTCGCCGCCGTGAACTGGCGGGTGTCCATGACCCGCTTCTTCGATGCCCCCAACGGTGTTATCATCTACATGGATGCCTCGTTGCAGGAGTGGTCGCTGGTGGATGTGGGGATAGCTTCACAGACACTGATGCTGGCCGCATGGCACCATGGGGTCGGCACCTGCTGTCTCGCTGCGGCGGTGGCGTATCCTGGTCTTCTGCGCAGTCTTCTGGGCATACCGGACTCGAAGCGCATCGTATTGGGAGTGGCTATGGGTTACCCGGACCTCTCCAGTCCGGCAGCCACTTTTCGGGCGAGCCGGGAACCGCTGGAGAAGCTGGTGACCTGGCACGGCTTTGACTGATCGGGGTCGTCTGCCGCTATCTGGAGGACTCCGTTAATGGTGCCGGACAAAGCTCACCAGAACGAGGCCAAGCTGGGCCGGCTGGTCGTTGTCTCGAATCGGTTGCCCATCAGCATAACGCGGGCGAAGCGGGGCGAGTGGCATGTGGAGCCTGCGATGGGTGGACTGGTGACTGCCCTCACCCCCGTGTTACGTGAGAGGAAAGGATTGTGGATCGGCTGGCCTGGCATAGGTGAAGAGATAGACCCGGCGGAGCTGTCGATGGCTCAAGGGAGTGGACTTGGCTATCAGATCAGGCCGGTGATGCTGAGCGATCAGGAGGTCGATGAATACTACTTCGGGTTCTCCAACGAGATCCTTTGGCCCCTCTTCCATGATCTGCAGAACTTCTGTAACTTCAATCCTGCCTACTGGAAGACGTACCAGGCCGTCAATCGGAAGTTTGCCGAGGCGGTAGCGCAGAGCGTGGAGGAGGACGACTACATCTGGGTACATGACTACCATCTCACGCTGCTGGCCAGGGAACTGAAAAGCCTGGGCTTGCCCTTCAAAGTCGGATTCTTCCTTCACACGCCTTTCCCTTCACCTGACATCTTCATGAAGCTTCCGTGGCGCTCTCAGCTTCTGAACGCTCTGCTGGAATACGATCTCCTCGGCTTTCAGACCACGCGCGACAGGAACAACTTCATATACTGTGCCGAAGCCCTGATCAGGAACATTCATCATGATGCCAGGAGACAGGTGTCGGTTATCACGGCTCAGGGCCGGAGGGCCAGAGTCGGTGCCTTCCCGATCAGCATAGACTTCCGTGAGTATGCCCGGCAGGCATCGGTCGACCTGGTGGGGGAGAGGGTGGCGGACCTACGACGGGCCATACCGGACAACCAGATTATTCTGGGCGTTGACCGTCTGGACTATTCGAAGGGGATTCCAGAGAAGCTAAAGGCGTTCAGGTATGCCCTGGAGCGACATGACGACCTGTACGGCCAGGTGACGCTGGTCCAGGTGGTGGTGCCCAGCCGGGAGGATATCCCGAGGTACCAGGAGTTGCGCGACGAGGTGGAAGGGCTGGTGAGTGAAATCAACGGCCAGTTCACACAGTGGGGTTGGGTGCCGATCCACTACATGTACCGCAACCTGGACCGCCTCGAACTGCTGGCCTACTACCGTGCTGCCGAGATTGCCCTGGTAACGCCGCTGAAGGACGGGATGAACCTGGTGGCGAAGGAGTACTGTGCGGCCAACAGGGATCGCAATGGGGTATTGATACTCAGTGAATTCGCCGGGTCAGCGACCCAGCTCCGCCACAGCGCGCTACTGGTAAACCCGTACGATATCGAAGGCGTGGCCAATGCTATTCACCGCGCTTACAAGATGGAGGTCGGCGAGCGCCGGGCAAGAATGCGAAGACTCCGGAAGTCTATCCGTGATCGGGACATCTTCTGGTGGGTCGAATCGTTCTTGCAGGTGGCTGCCAGCTGAACCTGCATGCGCCTGTAGCAAGCTAGCTTTTCCGACTGTGGTAGACCATGCCACAGATGGAAACCCACGAACCGCCGTCCTCGCTGGCCGGGCACTGGGCGTAGCCCGTTGCTGAGCCCTCGACCTCGGACAGCACCGACAGCATGAGGTATATGGGTGGCATTCCGCAGATGCGATTCCGGTCACCCTCACGCCTGACAGCCTCGAAGAACTGCTCTGCGTCTGCCGTGGCCAGCACATTAATCAGTGCCTGATCATCCCTGCCGAGAGTGGCACGTGCCACGGCATCGAACGGCATCGAGTCCCCGAAGGCGGGCCCTACATGAGCCAGGTCGGCTGCAGCGACCAGAATGGTGCGCCGTTCTGCGACGACGCTTTTTAGCACGGCTGCGGTGGCCGATATTGGGCCTGAGCTTGAAGGGCTCTCCCCACGGTCGATCAGGTGATGGAGGGACCCGCACAGCACCGGTAACATGGAGCAAGGCCTGTCTCCAAGCAGGTAATGCAGCCACAGTGCTGCTGCCTCAACAGAATGTTCCCCCCGGTGGTTTAGCTCATGTGTGAATACACCGTCCCCCGCCTCGGCCGCGATTCTGTCCACCACGTCCTGAGGTGTTGGCATGATGCCCCATGGAGTCTGGTAGCTCTGCCGGGTAAGGGTGACTTCGCTGCTCGGCGCGTTATGGTCTGTCCCCAGAATGACTACCAGGTCGGCGTCTCTCAATGTGGCAGCTACCGTAGCCCACACAGCGGCGTAAATAGGGCCGCCTCTCTGAAAGTCGATGTGGGGGCAGATAAGGCCCTTGATGTCGCCTTCCGGCTGAGGAGCTGTCTCTGCCTGGTCGAGGAATTGCTGGAGGTAGGCGCCTAGCTCTTCGGGGGTGGAGGGGCAGACTCTTCCTGGGAGGGTGTATGCACGATAGCTGGCGGAATGATATTCGGCTATAGCGGCGTGGTAGGCCCCGGTAAACCGCTCGTTGTCCAGGAGCAGCGCTTCATCCAGTGCCTTGATGAGCTCTTCCAGGTTCAGAGTGCTCAGGGCACTGCCAGTCCGCAATTCGAAACCGGTGCGGAGCATTCCAATGTCCCTGGTCCCGTCCATCAAGGGCAGCAGTGGCACCAGGGGTTGGGGTATGAAGATGGCCATACGGCTTATGCCCAGAGGGTCGCTCAGTACGATGCCGCGCCTTCCCTGGTGGATCGTGGGTTGAGCTCTGACTTCGCGAAGCTTTGGTTGCACGGGTTCAGGAATTGACAACAGGGATCTTGTAGCTCCTTAGAAACCTGGCCATGGGAGGCGCCTTCCCATACATTGCAGGTGGTGCGTGCCTCTCTATTCAGGCTCAAGTACAAACGCCATTACTCTCCAGTAGCTAGGTGATCGGATGCGTCTCGGCTCCGAGCGAGACCGCTAGCACGCCAAGCTGCGCCAGGCTAGACGACGGCAGCAGTGCCTTACTGGCGTGTGCACGTGCCAAGAGGCCGACCCGGCTAGACAAGTGCCTGCTGCATCTGGTACTGCCGCAGCACCATCCTGGCCACATTGATGCCAGCCGACGAAGCCTTGTGGGTCCCCATGCCTGGAGGGCCCACATCAGCGCCGACATAGTACAGGCCCAGGATGGGCGCCTTTGGAGAAGGCTGGTACTTGCCGCATTGGCCTACTATCTGGGCCAGCCCAACGCACTCTCCGCCTTGTCCCGGCAGGACATGGTCACGGGTGAACTCGGATACTTCGGCCGGTCCCTCCACTTCCTTGTACATGAGAGCGTCCATTACCCCGGGATACAGCTTGTCCCACATCTGGTCCATCTTGTCCCACAGCGTCTTTATCTCCTTGGCGCTGGGATCGGGCGAGCAGATTGTTCCAGCCACAATGCACTGCTTGCCTGCAGGGGCCATACTGGGGTCGAAGTTGGAGGGGACCGTGGCAAACATCATGACTTCGTCTTCGACCTTGCCTGTCCGCTGCTTGCGGAAGCGCTCCAGGGTCAGCCACGTGTCGTCAGACCAGATGTTGTACATGGGATACTCCAGGACTTTCTTCTTGAGGAAGTACTTCACCCCGGTGAACGACCAGCCGGGGACGAGGCCCTTGACGTAGTTGAGGTATCCCGAGTCGAATTCATCTTCTCCGACCAGCTTCAGCACGGTAGGCTGAAGGCCCGCATCGCTGACCACGATGGGGGCTTTGAACACGTCATCGCCCGTGACCACCGCAGTGACCCTGCCGTTCTCCACCCTGATCCTGTCGACCCTGGTTCTTGTTCGTATGTCACCGCCGTTGGCCTTGATAGCCTTTGCCAGGTCATTGAGTACACGCCCGAACCCGCCAACGTAGTACCCGGCGGCTCCACGGAGGGCGATATCCTGCATGATGCGTACCTGCTCTGAAGCTGAAACCAGGTCGATGGGCTCTGCCAGGGAGGCGTTGGCGTGCATGGCCATGTAGCTGTAGAGACCCCACGGCACGTTGTCCATCCCGGCCAGCCATTCCGCAGTAGTCATCTCGTCCAGCGCGTTCAGTTGCTCCGGGGGCATCATGGCCATGTCGATCATCAGCTTGAGTGCGGGCTCGGTATCCTTCGGGGCCAGGTCCCACAGGTCGAACAACGGCTGGGGCTCCAGTCCGGTAGTAGCGGGCAGGGCGCCAAGCTTGTACTTGCCCGACGGGCCTCGATATGCCAGCCCCGCCGTCGTTAAAGGAAGCGGCTTCAGCTCGGATTCGATTCCCAGCTCTCTGAAAGCCTGGGCAAAACCGGGGCCCTGAGCCGGTACCTGGAGCTTGGGCCCAAGCTCGTATGAGAAGCCATCCTTGTTGGTCGGCGTGATGGCCTTGCCGCCGGTGGTCTCGTTCTTCTCCAGTAACAGAGTCTTCAGGCCCCACTTGGCCAAGAGGGCGGCACAGGTAAGCCCGCCCGGGCCCCCACCCAC
>QMOF01000056.1 GCA_003650185.1 Chloroflexota bacterium
GATCTGAGTTGACGAATCTCGGCCGAGAAGGCGTCTTTTTGTGTGATTGCCGTGGCAAGGTGAGCGGTGGTTTGCCGCTGGGCGAGGTGTCTCGTTTCCTGGAGCAGAGATGGCCCGGTCTGAGGGTTGTCCTGGGCGACAGGTTGTGCGAACCGGGCGTCCTGGCACGGTTGGTGAGCGAGCAGGGCGTCAAGCCGGCAGTGATCGGGGCTTGCCCGGAATTGAGGTCGAAGCTCATCTCCTGGGCTGAGACGGAGGACAGTTTCGCCGAGGTGTGCTCGATGAGCGTCGTGGACGTGGTTGGCCAGGTCTCCCTGCCAGGCAGCAGGTCAGAGTTGGCTGAGCGGGTCAAGCTCCTCTTGTGGAGCCGTGCGAGGCGCCAGAGCAAGTTTGGCGGCCTGCCCGGCGAGTCTGTGAAGGCCCAGTTCAGCAGGCCACAAGGAAAGATGAGTCGGCGCGAGCTCTTCGAGATGCTGGTGCCCCGGTACCAGGTGGTACCCTACATACAGCGGCAGAGGTGCGCTGGGGCCGCGACCTGCCGCATATGCCGAGAGGTCTGTCCCTTTGGTGCCATAGTGATCGATGGGACGGTGGTCTCGGTTGACAGACTGGCATGCCGAGGCTGTGGCGCTTGTGTTGCTGTCTGCCCCTACGAGGCCGTGGTGTACCCCACCTTCTCGCTCGACCAGCTTGAGTCGGAGCTGGAAGGGCTGCTTGTGGAGATGGGTACACTGGAGCCGAGGATTGTCGCGGTGACGTGCCGGGGCGGCATGTGCTCTCCGGGGGACGCGGCCGGGTCGATTGGCAGGGAAGACCCTCTGAACGTCCTTCCTCTGGAAGTCCCCTGCCTCAGCATGGTCTCCTGCTGGCTGCTCCTCCGGGCCTTCGATATGGGGGCGCAGGGGGTGGCGCTGGTGGCAGCTAGTGATGGATGTCAGTTCGACGGCGCTTCCGCCAGGTGGCTTCGGGAAGTGGAGTTGGCGCGAAGGCTGCTGGAGCGCTGGGGCATTGAGCCGGGGCGCATAGAGGTGCTTGACTGGGATGGCAGCAGCGGCAGTGTGAAACGCTTTGCTCAAGAGATCCGCGGGATGGGGCCGACGCGGCTCAGGGAGTACCGCCCCGCTGCGGTAGTGGACGAAGGCCCCGCACTGGCGGGCCTGGTGCTGTCACTGGACACCAGGCTGGGGGCGTCCCAGGTGGGCAGCGTTCCCTGCGGGCGCATGCAAGCTGGTTATGTGATAGTGGATGGTACGCAATGCACCGCATGCGGTCTTTGTGCCTCCGATTGTCCCACTGGAGCTCTCAGGTGGGTTGCGGAGGGGGATTCATGGAGCCTGCTCTTTGACCATGCCCTGTGTGTTGGCTGCGGGCAGTGCGTTGAAGTCTGCCCGGAAGGGTGTCTCAAGCTGGACAACGTGATTGCTCCGGATAAGCTCGGCGGACCGGCGGAGGTGGTCTTTGGGACCGGGATGGTCAAGTGCAGAGAGTGCGGTGCGGCGGTCGCACCTGAGGCCATGGTCGGCAGGTTGAGAAGCAAACTCGCTGCCGCACACGGTCAGACCTGGCAACTTGAAATATGCGGGGCTTGCAAGCTGAAGATTAGGTCCGGCCGGGAAGCGGGCGTGAGCGGAGCGTAGGCAAATGGATGCGGCACTGAGAGCAATTGCGGTTTTCCTGGAGGTGCTGGTGCTGACTGGCATCATCTATTGCGTTTTGAACGGTGTCAGGTTGGCGGCGCTGGACTTTGGTATTGCCCAGAGGTTCAGCAGGCCGATAGTCCTATTCCTGGCGGCCGTGGGCAGCTTGCTGGTGGTGTTCTTCGCCAGCCACCTGTCGATATTCTATCCGTCGTATTAACGCCATGATGATTTGGCCTGGGCGTGCTCTTGAGTTGCAGACAAAGCAGTGGGCAGGAGCGTGCGGCCGAGTGCTTGCTGGTCGACTACTAGCTAGAAGGGCACTGTAGAACAGATGGATTTCTGGACGGGGCAGCTATCGTACATACATGATGTTTTCAAGCCCATAATCATCGCCGTTCTGATATTCAGCCCTATTCTCCTCGCCGCCTTCGCTGTTGGGTTTTACAGGCGTCTGGCCCTATGGCGCGTCGGCAGGTCGGACAGTCGCAGCGGCAATGTACTGGCGCGGGTGCGCACCACCTTGGGGGTGGCCCTGGCCCATCTGCGCCTGCTGAGCGAGGCCTATCCCGGGTGGATGCACTTCCTCATCTTCTGGGGAGCGGCCATGGTGATCGTGGGCAAGCTCATCCGGCTGTTTTCCTATCCCGTGGGAATCGACAATCCGCCCCAGGAGGTATTCCTGTACTCCTCCCTGATGTCCGAGATCGGTGCCGTGGTCATTATTATAGGAGGGCTGCTGGCTGTATACCGAAGATATGTTCTCAAGCCCTCCCGGCTGGACACCAAGCCCGATGACACCCTCATTTTCCCCTGGGTCTTCTTGATCCTGGTGACTGGCTTCCTGATCAAGGGATACAGGATTGCCACCAGCGACGCGGACCCCACTGATTGGGCTACGTGGTCACCGATAGGTTACGGCTTCTCCAAGATAATGGCCACGTTCGCGACGGACTACCGGGACCAGATACTCGTCTGGCACCGGGTGGTGATTCACACTGTACCGGCGTTTCTCTTCGGCATCTACGTGTTCATTACCCGGTCTCGAATACAGCACCTGTGGCTGTCCCCACTGAACATCTTCTTCCGATCGCTCCGGCCCAAGGGTGAGCTTGTCCCCATAGACCTGGAGAATGCGGAGGTATGGGGTGCCTCGAAGATAGAGGACTTCACCTGGAAGCAGTTGCTGGACCTTGACGCTTGCACACGGTGCGGGCGCTGTGAGGACAACTGCCCGGCCAACCTGAGTGGCAAGGCCCTGTCGCCAAAGAAGCTGGTACAGGACCTCAGAGAGCACCTGTACGAGGTCTATCCCTATCCGGTGAAGAAGCCGGCGGAGACGCGCCGGGACATGCTCAGCGAGGTCATAACCGAGCAGGTGATCTGGGACTGCACCACCTGCCGCGCCTGCCAGGAAGCATGCCCGGTGTACGTCGAGCATATCGATAAGATAATAGACATGCGGCGCAACCTGGCGCTGGAGCGGGCCGAGTTCCCAGAATCAGCTCAGCAAGCGCTTATGAGCTTGCAGTCCAGGGGACACCCGTGGAGGGGCACTACCGCTACCAGGACCGACTGGATGGCAGACCTTGGGATCAAGGTGCTGTCGGAGGACTCGAATGTCGACGTGCTCTACTGGGTAGGCTGCACAGCAGCGCTGGAAGACAGGAACATGAAGGTGGCTATTGCCACGGCCAAGATCATGCAGGCGATGGGCATCAATTTTGGTATCCTGGGTGTGGAGGAGACCTGCTGTGGCGATCCGGCTCGCAGAATGGGTGATGAGTACCTGTTCCAGACACTGTGCCAGAAGAACATCGAGCTTTTCAAGGGCTATGGCATCAAGAAGATCGTGACCACCTGTCCTCATTGCTTCAACACGCTCAAACACGAGTACCCACAGTTTGGCGGCAAGTTTGAAGTGGTGCATCACTCTGAGTTGCTGGCCGACTTGATCAGGCAGGGCAAGCTGAGGCTTGGCAGCATCCAGGGTATGAAGGTGGCCTATCACGATTCGTGCTACCTGGGACGCCACAATGACATCTACCAGCAGCCCAGGCAGGTGCTGGACTCCATCAGCGGGCTCACCAGGGTGGAGTTGGCCCGCTCTGGAAAGCGGGCCTTCTGTTGCGGCGGCGGAGGTGGGCACATGTGGATGGAGGAGCCGGCGGAGCAGCGGCTCAATGTGCGGCGGACGGAGCAGGTGATCGAGGCTGGTGTGGACGTGGTAGCCACAGCCTGCCCCTTCTGTCTTTCCATGTTTGAGGACGGCCTGAAAGCCAAGGAGAAGGAAGACTCCATAGCAGCCCTTGACCTGAGTGAGCTGGTGGTCAGGGCGCTCACGGGACAGCCTTCGGAGTAGCAGCCGATTCTGCGTCCCCGCCCCTACGTATTCTCTGCCCTTCTTCGCCGAGCCAGGTGTTCCTGACTACGTCCAGGTGGGTTCCTGTGACTGGTGGTGTGCCCAGGCACGCTGGGTGCCCGGGTGTGCCGGATGTGGCGTTGCCACCATCAGCCTGGGTCGGTGGCCGTTTGGCGCTACTGGGGTTGGCAGGATGGTCGCACCATGAGTAGCGGAGCAGAAGCCCCCAGCAGCACCCGGTGGGCAACGCTGCCGTAGACCCAACGAGCAGGTCCCGACTGGCCGTGGCTTGCCATGACGATAAGACTCTGCGGGTTGGCGTATGAGTACTCCACAATCTGCTCAGCCGCTCTTCCCACCAGCACCCTGAACGTTGCTCTAATGCCGGCGCTCTGAAGACGCTCCTGCACAGAGACCAGGTATGCTTCACTCGACTGTCTTCGCTTGCCAAGGTCTGCCTGCTGCTCCTCGGGGGTGACGCCGGGGTGGAAGGATGGCGCCGTCAGTGGTTCGCAGACACCCAACAGCACAACGCACTCTCGCTGAGTGCCCACTTGTTTGGCCAGCGCCTCAACGTGAGGGAGGACAGATTCCGCGAACTCCGATCCATCCAGTGGCACCAGTATTGCCCTGCCAGGCCATTCGTCGTGCAGGGCTTCCTCAGGCACATACCCCCGCACCAGGAGGACCGGCACACTGGACGCCCGGAGTACTTTGTCTGCAATACCCCCCACAGCCCACCGCCTGATCCCGGAACGGCCGCGAGCCGACATGATGATGATATCCACGTTGTTGTCCTCGGCGTAGCGCAGTATCTCGTCGGCGGGGTGGCCGACGGTCAATTCTCCCCGAACCCGTGCTCTTCTGCTCTGGAGGCGGGTACTTGTCCAGGCCACCACTTCCGACTGGCGGCTGAGGGTCTCCGCAGCCCTTTCGATGTACTCGCGGTGGGCGGAGAGGAACTCGCCCTCCCAGGTGGAGCATACGTGGAGCAAAGTTATGTCTGAACCCAGCCTCATTCCGAGACCTCTGGCATATGGCAGGGCCGTTTCGGCCAGTTCAGAACCATCCAGGGCGACAAGTATCTTCCGGTACGCTTCCGCACCTCCAGGCAATACGACTTCAGCGCACGTCATGGGTCATGGCCAACGAGGGCATCACTTTGTTGGATGGGGCTCGAAGCGTACTGTGTGGAGCCCGATACATGTCCAGGGGCACCAAGGAGCGATGGTACAGAGGCTGACCAGGCTAAACGTGCCCCGGTCGGGCCATCCTGCTGACCGAGAACCCGACCCAAGCGTCTCGCCGCATTCGATGACGGGAAGGGGATGCAAGAGTGTTCTGCTGAGAGACACGTCTGACCTGAGAGACTACCACGAGCACCGCACAGACATGACTGCAGGTAGCCACTCAGCGCCGATGCTTGTAGCTGTCGCCCCCAGTTGGACCTTTCGATGGAGAGTGTTGCCAAGGCTGGTCGCCACACAAATTGCTCCTACGCCGGTAGATTCAATACCTGGCGTGGACTACTCCGACTGGCTAGCACTATGGATGCCAAGGATCTCTTCAACTGTTGAGAAGATACCGTGCTCCCCCGCCCCGTTCTCCGGTGCACTGACCCATTCTATGTAGTCTTCCCTGTCCTGCTTGAGGCAGTCCTGCAGATAGTTGTGGAAATTCCTCTGTGCCCCGCAGTATTTGCAGACGCCCCTGCTGACTCGGCCGGTGCTGGCCTCGATTAGCCAATAGTGGCGGCATGCGTGGGTGGGCTCGGCTTCCGCGGATACGGTCGCAACTGCCTGCTCCATGTCAGTACCCCCTTCCTGGTTACTGCTGCGCCATGACAGCTGGCGGCGTCGCTCCGGTCATGCTGGCTTGCTCTGACCGTCTGACCCCAATGTTAGTCGGCACCCTCCGGCTACGCATCCGCCAAACCATGCATGTTGGCGAAGCCAAACATGTGCCGTGGTTGCCTCAATTCTTGGCCTGGGCTAAGTAATTTGTACAATCAGCTAGGTAGCATCGACAGAGCGCTTCTTTTGGGCTATTATGTTCCGCGGAATTGAGACTGTGGTAAATCCGGGTTTGTCGAGAAAGCGGGATGGAGACGATCAGAGTCCTGGTTGCCGATGACCATCCAACCTTCAGAGAGGGCCTGGTCCGCGTGGTCGCGGACCAGGACGACATGGAGGTGGTTGCCCAGGCGGGGGATGGAGAGGAGGCGGTCCAGCTAGCTTCCCAGGTCCGTCCCGATGTAGCCGTGCTCGATGTGGCTATGCCAAAGCTGAACGGGATAGAGGCGACCAGGCTTATCAAGGAGGTGTCTCCCAAGACCGCCGTTCTTATCGTCAGCGCCTATGGTCACGACCCTTATGTGCTCGGTGCCATCGAAGCCGGAGCCTCGGGCTACCTTCTGAAGGAGGCGCGGATATGGGAGCTGGTCAACGCCGTCCGCTCGTTACATGCTGGAGAGACGGTGCTGGATCCCACTGCGGCCAGGAAGGTCTTTGGTCGGCTGGTGCATAGCACATCGAGAGGCAGAGACACGTCGCAGAGGCTACACCAGAGAGAGCTCGAGGTACTCAAACTGGCTACCAAGGGCATGAGCAACAAGGAGATAGCCGTGGCGCTCTCCATCAGCGTGCGCACCGTCCAGGCCCACCTGGTGAATATCTTCAACAAGCTTGAGGTCAGTTCACGGACTGAGGCCGTGATTCGGGCTTTGAAAGAGGGCTGGGTTACTCTTGACGATCTGCCCTAGGCACAGTGCAGGGGGAAGTACTCTCTGCGCCAGAATCTTTCTTTTATTCTTGCTTTCGTTGACCGCTGAGGTTAGTCTGCCTGTTGGGAAGGAAGTGGTGTAGCCGCGGTATGGCATCGGCGAGAGGTATAGTCCAGGCACTCCGCAATCCTCATGTGTGGGCGCTGGCCTGCTTGATGGCCCTGTTCACCGCGATCTACTACGGCGAGTACTTGCGCATGTCTGAGTGGATGCCCTTTGGCAAGGCCTTCTTCACCGCCTCATACCCTCACGACCTGCACCGTGCTCTTTTCCTCATCCCGATGCTGCACGCGGCAGCCAGGTTCCAGCTCAAGGGTGCGGCTGTCATCTCTTTCGCCGTTTTCTGTATCGTGCTGCCCTACAGCATCGTCGTCTCACCCGAGGCCGACCCGGTCATGCGAGCGGTGAGCTTCATTGTGGTTGCCAGTCTGGCCACTGTGCTGCTTGGCCTGGCACAGGACCGTTGGCTCCGGCTGAAAGAGGAGCGCGATTTCATCTCGGCGCTGGTTGACACAGCAGGGGCTCTGGTGCTCGTTCTCGATCCAGAAGGGCGAATTGTCCGCTTCAATCGAGCCTGCGAGAGGACCACCGGGTTTTCTTCCGACGAAGTGCTAGGCAAGCACGTGTGGGACATATTCCTCTTACCTGAAGAGGTCCCCTTGGCCAAGGATGTCCTGCGCGGGTTACCCGATGGGCAGTTGCCAAGCAAGCATGAGAACTACTGGGTAACCAAAGATGGCTCCCGG
This sequence comes from Chloroflexota bacterium, assembly GCA_003650185.1. Classification (GTDB taxonomy): domain Bacteria; phylum Chloroflexota; class Dehalococcoidia; order UBA2247; family RBG-13-53-26; genus B9-G15. The sequence continues at coordinate 7,528 of QMOF01000056.1, forward strand.
CGCTTGATTAGCTGGTCAAATACCCCTGTGCTTGACTACCAGGGCTCGATCCAGTTCGTGCTCAGTACTGGCATCGATATCACCGAACAACGGCAGGCTGAGGAGAACATGCGCATCTATGCTGAACTGGTCACCGAGGCGCAGGAGGAGGAGCGCAAGCGGATTGCACGAGAGCTCCACGATGATACAGCTCAGGAACTGGCTAGCCTGGCCCTGGACATGGACCTCCTGATCAACAGTCCCAAGGGCCTCTCTACGACCATGGTGAATCATCTGGAGAGGTTCCGCGACAAGGCTGATCACATCCTGCGGGGAATCCGCCGCTTCAGCCAGGACTTGCGACCATCGCTGCTTGAAGACTTCGGCCTGCTGGTTGCCTTGCAGTGGATGACGGAGGACCTGAGCAACCACTATATGCTGAGCAGCTCTGTAAATGTGATAGGTGAACCACGACGGTTGTCAGACCACACTGAGCTTGTCCTTTTTCGCATCGCCCAGGAGGCGTTGAGCAATGTCAGAAAGCATGCCAGGGCGACCAGGGCTACGGTGCAATTGGAATTCAGCCCGGATAAAGTAATACTGACCGTCACTGACAATGGCCAGGGGTTCGAGGTGCCGAAGGCCACCGGCGACTTCGTTCGTCTCGGCAAGCTGGGCATAGTGGGCATGTATGAACGAGCACGTCTCATCAACGGCGACTTCGCGGTCGAGTCAGAACCAGGCAAGGGAACCAGGGTGAGGGTAGAGCTGAATAGCTAGGCCAGGGGCCCAGGCAGTCTGACGGAGGAGCAGACATGTTTGCGTTACTCGTGGGAGAGTAGTATGATGAGTCTAGTTGAGGGGACTGAGCTGGTGGGCGTGTCCCCGACGTGTGATGCGTCTGCCAAGCGCAGACACGTGGTCTGAGAGTCGAGCTAAGAGTGACCTTGGGCAGTATCAGTCCTTCACCCTGTAGCGACCTGTGCAACTTCGTACGAGAGCGAACCGGTCAGAATGTCCTTGACTGCTATCAGTGTGGCAAGTGCAGCGCTGGTTGTCCCGCTGGCTATGTCATGGACCTTGGCCCCCGCCAGGTCATGCGGGCCATTCAGCTCGGTCTGAAAGAGGAGCTCCTGGCCAGCAAGACCATATGGCTGTGTGTTTCGTGCCAGACCTGCTCCGCCCGTTGCCCAGCCAATATCGATATCGCCCGCGTTATGGAGTCGCTCAGGTGGTTGGCGGCGGTGGAGAAGACGACTCCCGCTGAGAAGGAGATCGAGGTATTCCACCGGGCGTTTCTTGGCGTGGTGAAGCGCTTTGGGCGGGCTCAGGAGTTGCTACTGGCCGCGTGGTATAACCTTCTCAGCAAGAATCCATTGGCCAACATATCGCTCCTTCCTGGGATGCTGACCAGGGGTAAGATCTCGTTCCTACCTGCCAGGGTTAAGGGGGGCGTGGAGGTCAAGAGGATATTCGACAAGGTGAAGGCTATAGAGAGAGGATGACCTCACAGACTTACGCCTACTACCCGGGATGCACTCTTCGCTCGTCAGCCAAGGAATATGACATTTCGGCCCGCCTGGTCTGTCAGAAGCTGGGTATCGAGCTGCGGGAGCTGGAGGACTGGGCTTGCTGTGGTGCCTCCTCGGCTCACACAACCAGCGAGCTCCTGAGCATCGCCCTGCCTGCTCGCGAGCTCCAGGCTGCTGAGCAGGTTGGGCTCCCCCTGGCGGTGGCCTGCGCCATGTGTTTCTCCCGGCTGAAGCACGCGGCACACGATCTGGCCGACGAGGCAAAGCTGGCCCAGGTTAGCGGCATATTGGGCAAGGAGCTGCGCAACAGCACCCAGGTGGTGCATTTGCTGCAGGTGATAGAGGGTTGCATCAACACAGTGCCACTGACCAGGCGGCTCAGCGGGCTAAAGGTCGCCTGCTACTACGGTTGCCTGCTGGTGCGCCCCCGCGAGGTGATGAACTTTGACGACGAAGAGAACCCGCAAATGATGGACAGGCTGATCGAGACCCTGGGGGCTGAGGCTATAGATTGGGACCTGAAGGTGGCATGCTGCGGCGCCAGCCTGCCTCTGACGCGGCGCGATATCGTGCTCAAGTTGTCACATCGCCTGTTGTCGCAGGCCAGACAACTGGGTGCCGACTGCGTCGCCGTAGCCTGTCCCATGTGCCACAGCAACCTGGATGCTTATCAGAAGGAAATGGAGACGGAGTATGGGGAGAGGCTTGAGCTGCCCATCCTCTATTTCACCCAGCTCGTAGGACTTGCCCTGGGCTTCTCGCCGAAGCAGTTGCACATGGACAGGCATTTCACCGACCCGATGCCGATGCTGAGGGACAAAGGACTGGCTTAGAAGGGATGGACGGATGAGAATCGGCGTGTTTATCTGCCACTGCGGCACCAACATCGGTGGCACGGTGAACGTGGCCAGGGTGCTCGAAGCGGCGAGCAAGATGCCGCACGTCGTCTTCGTGGACGACAACAGGTACACCTGCAGCGAGCCCGGTCAGGCTTCTGTGCGGCAGGCTATCGTGGAGAACAAGCTAGACCGAGTAGTCATTGGCAACTGCTCACCGCGGATGCACGAGAACACGTTCCGCAAGACTGTTGCCTCGGCAGGCTTGAACCCATATTTCCTGGAAATAGCCAACCTGAGAGAGCATTGCAGTTGGGTACATGGCGACGACAAAGAGGCGGCTACTGAGAAGGCTATTGAGCTGGTCCGGATGGCAGTGGCCAAGGTGGCCCGTGACGAACCGCTCTTCCCCAAGCAGTTGAGGCTTACCCGGCGAGCCCTGGTCATCGGGGGCGGTGTCGCTGGTATCCAGGCAGCGCTAGACATCGCCAACGCGGGGCACGAGGTTGTCCTGGTGGAGCGGGAACCCACTATTGGCGGGCGCATGGCCCAGCTTGACAAGACCTTCCCCACCCTGGACTGCTCTGCCTGCATCCTGACGCCCAAGATGGTGGACGTGGCCCAGCATCCCAACGTCACCCTTCTCTCCTGTGCCGAGGTGGAGGAGGTCAAGGGCTTCGTGGGGAATTTCGAGGTCAGGATAAGAAAGAAAGCGCGCTACGTGGATGAGACCAAGTGCACCGCGTGCGGGGACTGCGTCAAGGAATGCCCGGTAGAGGTGGACAGCGAGTTCGATCTCGGCCTGCGGAAGCGTAAGGCGATATACATACCCTTCCCTCAGGCCGTGCCCAACAAGTTCCTTATCGACAAGAAAGAGACGCCGCCCTGCAAGGTTTCCTGTCCCCTGCATATGGACGTCCAGGGCTACCTGGCCCTCATTGCCAACGGCAAGCTGAAAGAGGCGTATGAGCTTATCAGGCGGACGAACCCGCTGCCTGCGGTATGTGGTCGTGTCTGCTACCATCCGTGCGAGCAGGCGTGCAAGCGTGGATATGTCGATGAGCCGCTGGCTATTGCCTCTCTGAAAAGATTTGCGGCGGACCAGTACGATATTGAGCGGCTGGAGGTGCCGGAGGTAGAGAAGACGGGCAAGAAGGTAGCCATCATCGGCTCGGGGCCTGCCGGGCTGACAGCGGCTCATGACCTGGCCCTGGCTGGACACGACGTGACCATATTCGAGGCGCTGCCCGAACCGGGCGGCATGGTGCGTGTGGGTATCCCAGAGTACCGCATGCCGCGCGACGTACTCAGGGCAGACATCAGGTACATACAGAAGCTAGGAGTGGACATAAAGACCAACTCCAGGGTGGGAGAACAGGTGAAGTTGGAGGACTTGAGGCGCTCCCACGACGCGATCCTGGTGGCCGCCGGGGCCCACCGCAGTCTCAAGCTGGATATTCCCGGCGAGGACAGCCCAGGGGTCATCCATGGAGTCGATTTCCTGCGTCAAGTGAACCTGGGTGGGAGAGTGGACATCGGTGCGCGGGTGATCGTGGTTGGCGGAGGCAATACTGCCATCGATGCTGCCAGAGTCGCCCGCCGACTGGGCAGCTCTGTGAGGATCGTCTACCGCCGGAGCCGGCAGGAGATGCCAGCCAGTGCCGAAGAGGTGAAGGCTGC
>QMOF01000057.1 GCA_003650185.1 Chloroflexota bacterium
CAGAAGGGGTCTCCTACACACGACCCCCGTCCCGGCCCCTCGCGGCAGCCAGACATCGCTTTCGGTGGCTGTCAGCTCCTGACCTGACGAGGCCATCGGCTGGGCGACGCGAGCAGCGCTAGGGTGGATGTGGCCCACCAGTTCGCTGATCGTCGGGGTGGAAAGGCTTCGGGTCGGATGGGGCACCCCACACCCACCCAAACACCACGAGCCTGGTGTCGGGCAAGCTCGCGGTTCAGCCATTAGGCACTGGGGACCGGGTAGTGGTCAAGCGCGTCAATTGCCGAGGCCACACGCCTGCCTCTGTCCCCTGGCGTAGTCGCTCGAGTATCCACATGCGGGCAAGGGTGGTTGGGCCAATCCCAAGCTCCCGAGCTTCCTTCCTCAGTTCCTCCCACTTCTCGCCCAAAAGCCGAATGGGGATTACCTTGTCCAGAGGCTTCTTCACCTCCACCTCGACGACTTCATCACCCTCGTCCCAGGCTTCACCCTGCTCGATGCGCTCGCTTCCCTTATCCAGATCGGTTATCTTATCTGTCTCCCGTTGCCCCGGCATAGAGTCTCCTCTTGCTGCCTGTCATTTCCCGCGCGGTAGCTACCATCCAGTTGACCCCGCCCAGGTTCACCGGCACCACCAACAAGTAGCGTCCCGCTCCGCTCTGGCCAAGAACCTTGTATAGCCCCCTCCCTTCCTCTTCTAACGTGCCGCTTGTCTGAGAGGCAGACCTCCTCAACTTCAGTGAAGGAAACGTTGTGCTTCGATTCAATCTTGTCCAGGACGTGGTCATCGATTTCCAGACACTCTATGCGCAGCACCAATCCTCTCCTTCAATCATGAGTGTATACAAGGTGTATACGTCTGTCAGGCGACATCCAACACTGGAAGCTCGCCCGTTGATGGGGCAAGGTGAGAACGGGCCCTGCCGAAGGATGGGTATGGGCGAACAGTGAAGTGGGTTTCGCTGCGCGAAACCCACCAGTTTGCGGTAGTCGGGGTCGTCCCTGACCTCGACAGCTTGCCAGCGCGCGTCGGGCTCGAGACGCCCCCGATTACCGGACTATCTTAGGTGGTACATGGTTGTGTGCGTCAGCCTTGGTCAGGCATCCCCAGTGTCCAGTCGGTGGGTGGGCAATAGAGCATGGCGCCTCACCAGCACCCACAAGCTCGAAGCCTCTCGCTTGTGGGCAGCACCCGCTCTCGCTTTGATTCTCAGCTTGATGCACCAACCTATGGGTGGGACTTGACCACCGAGGTGGCCGGCTTGGCCGAGGCGATTGTTGAGGCAGTCCTCGATAGGGCCAATTGGTAGGGCAACCTCTTCTGCGGGTCGTGACTACTTGCCTTGCCGTCACGACTCAGAGGCACCGCAACCGCAAGGTGGGTTTCACCCATACCAAGCTCAGACAGGTCTTTAGACCTGTACCTACGGCACATTGTCTCGATTCGGCTGCGGGCGTGCTACAGCGGTATGTTCCCGTGCTTCTTAGGTGGGAGGGACTCTGACTTGGTGGCCAGCATGTCCAGGGCCCTGATCAGCTTGGGCCGCGTATCCCTCGGATCGATGACGTCATCGATGTACCCCTTGGAGGCCGCCACATAGGGATTGGCGAACCTCTCACGGTACTCGCCGATCAGCTTCAGGCGTGTCTCGTCGGGGTTCTCTGAGTTGGCAATCTCGCTCCGGAAGATGATGTTCACCGCCCCCTCGGGGCCCATTACTGCGATCTCCGCCGTGGGCCAGGCGTAGTTGATGTCGCCCCTGAGACCCCGGCTGCTCATCACCACGTAAGCGCCTCCGTACGCCTTCCGCGTGATCACGCTCACCTTGGGGACAGTGGCTTCGGCGTAGGCATAAAGAAACTTGGCCCCGTGCCTGATGATACCGCCGAACTCCTGGTCAGTGCCCGGCATGTACCCCGGGACATCGACGAAGGTCACTATGGGGATGTTGAAGCAATCGCAGAAGCGGACGAACCGGGCCCCTTTGTCCGACGCGTTGATATCGATAACGCCAGCCAGGTGCATAGGCTGCTGGGCCACGATGCCTACAGCCTGCCCACCCAGGCTGGCAAAGCCCACGACCAGGCTGGAAGCGAAATGCTGGTGCACCTCCATGAAGTTGCCATCGTCCACCACCCGGGTGATGATGTCCTTCATATTGTACACCTTGTTCGGCTGGTCGGGGACGATATTGAGCAATTCCTCGTCCCGCCTCTCCGGGTCGTCGTCGGTGTCTATCCAGGGCGGCTCACTCACGTTGCTCTGGGGCAGGAAGCTGAGCAGGCGGCGCACCATCTCCAGCGCCTCCCTATCGCTATCAGCCACGAAGTGACAGTTGCCGCTCCTCCTGGCGTGGACCATCGCCCCGCCTAGCTCCTCGTGGGTGATCTCTTCACCACACACTGCCTTGATCACGTCAGGCCCGGTGATGTACATCTGTCCGGAGCCCTTCACCATAAAGATGAAGTCAGTGATGGCCGGGGAGTAGACAGCGCCCCCGGCTGTCGGCCCCATGACCACCGATATCTGGGGTACCACACCCGAGTAGATGGTGTTCCGATAGAAGATTTCCCCGTAACCCTTGAGGCTGTCCACCCCCTCCTGGATGCGGGCGCCGCCCGAGTCCAGCAGGCCGATGCACGGGGCGCCTGTCTTCGCCGCCATGTCCATCACCTTGCAGATCTTCTCCGACGCCACTAGCGACAGCGTCCCGCCGATCACAGTGAAGTCCTGGGCATAGACGAACACCAGGCGACCATCGATGGTGCCGTAGCCTGTCACCACCGAGTCCCCCAGGATCTTCTGCTTGTCCAGGCCAAACTCGGTGGCCCGGTGGGTCATGAACGGGTCAAGCTCCTCGAAGGTGCCCTCGTCCAGCAGCAGGTCTATCCTCTCTCGAGCAGTGAGCTTGTTCTTGGCATGCTGGGCTTCGATGCGCTTGGCTCCGCCGCCTTGCTTTGCCTCATCTCTGAGTCTGGCGAGATGCTCTACCTTCTCTTCGATAGACATTGCTCTTTCTCCTCTCCTTGCGCGTAGTCGGTTGGGGCCTTCGCTTCTAGCGCAACTCGGCCAGCCTTCTCCCGACCTTCTCCAGCCGGGCCTGGGCGTCGGTGAGCTTGGCTCGCTCCTTCTCCACGATCGCGGCTGGCGCCCTGGACAGGAAGGCTTCGTCATCCAGCCTGGCCCGGAGGGCGGCGATCCTGGCCTCCAGCACCTCTCTGTCCTTTCGCAGGCGCTCTCTTTCCGCCTCAAGGTCCACCGCCAGGGGCAGGACGACCTCCACATCCCTCACCAGCATCACCTGGGCCCCTTTGTCGGTCTTCTGTTTTCGCGGCTCAAGAATGGCCAGGGGCTGCACCCGGGCCAGGGCCTCGATCGCCTGCCGGTGGCACTCCATGGCCGACGGGTTCGCAGTGTGGATGCGGGCCTCGATCCGCTGGCTGGGGCTCAACCTGGACTCCGCCCTGGCGTTGCGGATGGAACGGATGACATCGATCAGCAGTCCGATCTCCTCCTCTGCGGCGGAGTCGCGGCGTCCGGTGGGAGCAGGGTAAGGTGCAATCATCAGCGACTCCGGCCTGGTCTCGTCCGCGGGAAGATGCGATATCAGCTTCTGCCATATCTCTTCGGTGACGAAGGGCATAAATGGATGCAGCAGGCGCAGCGAGGTCTCCAGCGTCTGCGCCAGGACAGGAAGCGGTGATGGGCCAATCCGCTGGTTAAGGCGTATCTTGGCCAGCTCGATGTACCAGTCGCAGAACTCGTCCCAGATGAACTCGTAGATCTCCCCTTGGGCCTCGCCGAACAGGAAAGCCTCTAGCAGTCCGTTTGCTCGCTCCGTGAGCCGGTCGAGGCGGCTGAGGATCCAGCGGTCTTCAACGGGTAGCTCCTGCGGCAGGGCGACGCTCTCCAGTCTTTCCGGCAGGCTCCTGATGACGAACCTGGCGGCGTTCCACAGCTTGTTGGCAAAGTTGCGGCCCGCCTCTAGCTTCCCCGTACCGAGGGGGATGTCATTGCCCGGTGAGCTACCGGTGATAACGGCGAAGCGGAGGGCATCGGCGCCGTATTGCTCTATGGTATCGAGCGGATTGATCACGTTCCCCTTGATCTTGCTCATCTTTTCTCTTCTCTCATCCCGGATGAGACCGTGAAGGTAGACCCAGCGGAAGGGGATATCGCCGGTATTCTCCAGGCCCATCATGATCATCCGGGCCACCCAGAAGAAGAGGATGTCGTAACCAGTTTCCATCACAGTGGTGGGATAGAAGTAGCGCAGGTCTTCGGTGTCCTCGGGCCAGCCCAGGGTGGAGTGGGGCCAGAGGGCCGAACTGAACCAGGTGTCGAGAACATCGGACTCCTGGTATATCCTGGCTGAGCCGCAGTGGGCGCATTTCTGAGGCGGCTCGACTGCCGCCGTGGGCTCATTGCAGTCTTGGCAGTACCACACCGGGATGCGGTGTCCCCACCAAAGCTGCCTGCTGATGCACCAGTCGCGGATGTTCTCCATCCAGTGAAGGTAGACCCTAGTGAATTGCTCCGGGATGATAGTTATCCGGCCGTCCACCACGGCCTTTATGGCCGGTCCGGCCAGCGGCCGTGTCTTGACAAACCATTGCTTGCTAGCCCAGGGCTCGACGATGGTATCACACCTGACGCAGTGGCCCACGGCGTGGACATGGGGCTCGATCCTGAGCAGGAGTCCTTCCTTTTCCAGTTGCTCGAGCAGGGCCTGGCGACACTCGAAGCGGTCGCAACCCTGGTAAGGGCCTGCCTCCTCGTTCAGCGTAGCGTCCGGCCGGAATATGTTTACCAGGGGCAGGTTGTGCCGCTGGGATACCTCGAAGTCCACCGGGTCGTGCGACGGCGTGATCTTGAGCGCGCCAGTGCCGGACTCGATGTCGACGGCGCTATCGGCGATGATGGGAATGGGGCGATTGATCACCGGGATGGCCACCGTCTTGCCTATCATGCTGGTGTAGCGCTTGTCTTCAGGGTTGACCGCCACGGCGGTGTCACCAAACATGGTCTCGGGCCGTGTGGTGGCCACGGTGACATACCCGGAGTTGCCGACCATGGGGTACTTGATGTAGTAGAAGTGCCCCCCGATCTCCTTGTGCACCACCTCAAGATCAGAGAGCGCGGTCTGGCAGCGGGGGCACCAGTTGATGATCCGTTCCCCACGGTAGATGAGGCCCTTGTTATACAGTCGAACAAAGGTGGTGGCCACGGCACGCGACGGTCCCTCATCCAGGGTAAACCGATCCCTGCTCCAATCGCAGGAGACGCCAATCCTCTTGTGCTGCTCTATGATGTTCTGGCGACAGGTATTGGCCCACTGCCAGGCCCTCCTCTCGAACTCCTCCCTGCGCACCTGATGCCGGGTGAGTCCTTCAGCGGCCAGTTGCCTTTCCAGGACCACCTGGGTAGCTATGCCGGCATGGTCCGTGCCGGGCAGCCACAGGGTGGGCTCTCCCTTCATCCGGTGCCAGCGTGTCATGATATCCTCCAGGGTGGCCGTCAGGGCGTGCCCCAGGTGTAACTCACCCGTAACGTTGGGCGGTGGCATGATAATGACGAAAGGCTGCCTGGCGTGGTCTATCCTGGGGGTGAAGTAGCCTTTGTCCAGCCAGAACTGGTAGGTCCTGCGCTCGACCTGGCCCGGCTCGTAGGCTTTGGGTAGGTCTTCCCGATGCGCCGTCTCCGTCATATCTTTACACTACACTTCGCTCAGACTCAACTTGCATGGGCACACCCGGCTTTGTAGGGACAGGCCTTCCGGTCTGTCAGCCCGAGGTCTCGGACAGGGCTCAAGCCCTGCCACTACATCTTCTTCGCAGCTAGTATATCAGCCACCCTGTCCAGTATCCTGTGGGCCACTCCCGGCTTCGGCAGCAGGGGCAACTCCTCCTGGTTTCCTTTTCCGTCAATGAGCACCACCCTGTTGGTATCGACATCGAAGCCACTATCTGCAGCAGTGATGTCATTGGCCACTATCAGATCGAGGCCTTTCTCCTTCAGCTTGGCGACAGCATTCTTGACCAGGTCCTCGCTTTCGGCAGCAAACCCCACCTTGACCAACCCCCCTTTGACCTCGCTGAGAATATCGGGAGTCCTGACCAGTTCCAGCGTCATATCCGCTGCCGACTCCTTCTTGATCTTGGTCTTGCCCGCGTTAGCCGGGCGATAGTCCGCCACGGCGGCCGCCATAATCAGAACGTCAGCCGTGGACACGGCATCGAGGACCGCCTGGCGCATCTCGAGGGCCGTCTGAACATGCACCGTCTCCACACCCACAGGCTCGGCCAGTGACGTCGGGGCACTGATCAGGGTGACCTCTGCGCCGCGGTCTCGCGCTGCCTCCGCCAGGGCATAGCCCATCTTGCCTGAGCTGCGATTGCCGATGTGGCGCACCGGGTCGATCGGCTCCTGGGTGCCTCCTGCCGTAACCACGACGCATTTTCCTGCCAGGTCGCCCCCGCTTCCCAGCACCTGCTGAATAGTGCCCAGGATACGCTCCGTATCGGCCAGCCGCCCCGCACCCGTCGCCCCACAGGCCATGGCTCCGTAGCCGGGCTCCACCACGCGGAAACCCCTGGCCCGAAGCCGCTCCAGGTTCTCCTGGGTGATCGGGTTCTCCCACATGTTTACGTTCATTGCCGGGGCCAGGATGACAGGGGCCCTGGTAGCCAGCACGGTGCAGCACAACAGGTCATCCGCAATGCCTGCTGCCAGCCTGGCAATGATGTCGGCTGTTGCCGGGGCGATGGCTATCACGTCGGCCCGCTCCGCCAGCGCGATATGCTCTATTTCATACTCCGTGGGGGCATTGAACATGCTGCTGCTTACCGGCCGGTGAGTAATGCTGCGGAAGGTCAGCGGGGCAATGAACTCGGTAGCTGCCCTGGTCATGACCACGTCCACTGCCGCGCCAGCCTGCGTCAGCTTGCTGGCCAAGTCGGCTGCCTTGTATGCCGCAATGCTGCCGGTTACCCCTAGCACGACACTCTTGTCACGGAGCACCATATCTTCCTGCCAGCCTGTTCGCCCGACCGTCAGTCTTCCTTTCTCTCTTCCTTCACGCCTGGCTGGTGCTTGTTCATCTCGTGCACCAGCTCAAGCCCAACCAGCGTAAGGTGCTTGTTAACTTCCCGGATGACAGGTGTCTCCCTGGCAATCACGTCGGCCCACCCACCGGTGGCGATCACGGTAGCCTTCTCGCCGAGCTCCTTTTCCAGGCGGGCCACCAGACCCTCAACCAGCGCAGTATAGCCAAAGATGACCCCTGACTGCATGGCGCTGACTGTATTCTTTCCAAGAGCGTGCGGTGGACGGGTCAGCTCTATGCGCGGTAGCCGGGCGGTGCGCGTGTAGAGTGCCTCGGTGGCCATTTCCACGCCGGGTGCGATGGCGCCACCGAGGTAGTCTCCCTGCTTGGATATGACGTCGAATGTGGTGGCGGTGCCCATGTCGATCACAATAGCCGGGCCGCCGTAGAGGCGGTAAGCCGCCGCCGCATTGACAATCCGGTCGGGCCCGGCCTCCCGAGGATTGTCCAGGCAGATACGTACACCCGTTTTCACCCCCGGCCCCACCACCAGCGGCGCGATTCCCAGGTAGCGCTGGCATAGCTCCTGGAACACGGGCACCAGCGGAGGAACCACGCTACAGATAATGGCCTCCGTTATGTCGCCTTTCTCCACGTCGTGGTAGGGAAGCAGGTTGAACAGTAGAGACGCATACTCATCTGCCGTCCGGTGGATGCTTGTGGCCGTAAACAGAGAGGCCCTGAACTGACCGTCCTCGAAGATGCCGAAAGCTATCTGAGAGTTGCCTACATCGATGGCCAGCAACATTCTATGACCCCACCGACTCCAGCCCAGAGCCCCCTTCCTTGATCCTCTTGATAATCACAGGCAAGACGTCCAGCAGGTCACTGGCTATCATCCCGGCATCGCCTATCTGCCGCCGCACCACCTCCCCTGCCTGGCCGTGCAAAAACACCCCAGCCACAGCAGCATCGAACGGGGAAAGCCCCTGCGCTGCCAAGCCAGCGATAGCCCCAGCAAGCACATCTCCGGTCCCGGCCGAGGCGAGTCCCGGGTTGGCCGATGGGTTGACCCTGACCCTGCCGTCCGGGGCGGCCACCAGAGTATAGGCCCCCTTGAGAATGACCGTCTTGTGCCACCTGGCTGCTGCTTCGGCGGCCACCTGCATGCGATTGGACTGTATCTCCTGGACTGACAGGCCGGTGAGCCTGGACATCTCGCCGGGATGCGGGGTAAGCACAGCGTCCGGGGCTAGCCTTTCCCACCATTGCGGGATTGTGGCCAGAATATTCAGCCCGTCGGCATCGATCACCAGAGCAGGCAGGTCTGGCGTAGAGAACAGCGTAGACTGCACGAACTGCGTCGCGGAAGGGGTCCGCCCCAGGCCGCATCCTAGGAGGAGCACACTGTAGTCAGCCAACTGGGAGCGCAGTGTCTCGGCTGCGTCAGCCGCCACGATACCCGGCTCTGCCTCCGGCAGCGGCGCGTACGTCACCTCGGTTAGCTTGGAGGCCATGACCGGCTGGAGGCTGCGGGCGGTGGCCAGTGTTACCAGCCCGGTCCCCACCCTGATGGCGGCGGTGCAGGCCAGATAGACGGCGCCGATGTAGTTGACGGAGCCTCCGGCGACCATCACCCTGCCAAACGTCCCTTTGTTGGCGTCCGGCGGCCGCTGCGGCAGCAGCGGCCGCACACCCTCCGGGGTGACGGTCTCTGTAACTACATCCTCGGCCAATCGCGGCGGTATGCCGATTCCGGCCACCACCAGCTTGCCCAGCGTAGCGGCGCCAGGGAAAAGGTAGAGACCGTGCTTGGGATAGCCGAGGGTGACAGTGAGGTCCGCTGGCAGACAGGCACTGTCTACCGCACCGGTGTCAGCATCAAGCCCAGAGGGCAAGTCCAGGGCTACTATCTGTAGGGCACTGTTCTTCGCCTTCGCCTCCCTCAGCCTGGCCAGCACGTATTGAGCGTCACCTTCGAGGGGCCTGGCCCTGCCAGTGCCGAACAAGGCGTCAATGGCAATGTCCAGGGACGGGACGAGGCCTTCCAGGTCGGCCATGCTCCCCGGTTCACCAGCCACCATGATGTGCATATCTCTCTGGCGCACCAGTTGGAAGTTCCGGTCTGATTCCGGACGTGGCTTGAGCAGGAAGAGGTGAACATCCGCGCCCCAGTCATGAAGGTGCCGCGCCGCCACCAGGCCGTCGCCCCCGTTATTCCCGGGCCCGACCAGCACCAGGATGGGACGCCCGGCTACGCTGCCGACCCAACTCTCCACCTCACGGGCCACTGCCAGACCAGCGTTCTCCATCAGTATCTCCCAGGATACGCCCATCTCGGCGGCCTGCTTCTCGATGTCGCGCATCTGCTGGACAGTGACTACCTTCACAACTCTGTCTCCTGATCGGGATGCAGCAATAATCGGTGACGTGGAGCCACAGAACCAGTAGGCCGACCGTGCGCCCTGCTTGCCCCACGTTGCCTGGCGCCAATTATAGCAGAGGGCTTCTCCCTCGGGCAATGTGCCCCCTCCAGTCGCGCCCGGTCCCTCACACTGGCACGACTATGTCCCGCAAGCAGACCGCCCCTTGTGCTCCACCAGGGCGCTGATATAATCTAGCCATCGCAGGAGAGGCAGTCCCCGGCATGATAGAAGGACCAGCAGAGGCGAAAGGACGGCAGGCAGCCCCCTCACAAGATGCCGTGCTCTACCGCCGTCTAGTGGTGAAGCTGGGCACCAACCTGGTCGCCACCGTGGACGGGCGGCTCGACCTGGAGAACATGGCCCGCCTGGTGGAGCAGATGGGCCAGCTACACCAGCAAGGGCTGGAGATAATCCTGGTGTCTTCTGGCGCCATAGCTGCGGGCCGGGACAGGCTGGGGCTGAGACGAGAGCGAAGAGATATCCCCTTCCGGCAGGTGATGGCAGCCGTGGGACAGGGTCGCTTGATGCATGCCTACGAGCAGCTATTCGAGCAGCACGGCATCGCCGTGGCGCAGGCCCTGCTGACCAAGGCGGACATGTCCAACCGGCACGGCTATCTCAATGCGCGCAACACACTCCTGGGGTTGCTGGAACTGAAGGTAGTGCCCATCGTTAACGAGAACGACGTTGTAGCCATCGACGAGATCAAGGAGGCTAGGTTCGGTGACAACGACAACCTCTCGGCCATGGTGGCCAACCTGGTGGATGCCGACCTCCTGGTGCTGTTGAGCAACGTGGCCGGACTGTATGTCGACGATCCTCAGCGTGATTCCCGGGCTGAGCTAATCCCCCGAGTAGACAGAATAGACCGGCGGATCGAGAGACTGGCCAGAAGTGCCAGCAGCCCCCTGGGTACAGGCGGCATGGCTACCAAGATTGAGGCGGCAAAGCTGGCCACAGGCTCAGGAGTGGCGGTGGTCATCACAGATGGCAGACTGCCCGAGGTATTGCCCAGGCTCGTACGGGGCGAGTCCATTGGTACCCTGTTCTCCCCGGCGGTCACCAGGCTGGAGAGCCGCCAGCGCTGGATGATGAGCGGTCTGGCTTCCAGGGGAAGGGTGGTAGTAGACGACGGCGCGGCGAACGCGCTCAGAAAGGGGAAAGGGAGCCTGCTGCCGGCCGGGGTCCAGGCGGTGCAAGGCAAGTTCAGGCGTGGCGACCTGGTCGAGGTTGTGGACACACAGGGCGACCGGATCGCCTGCGGGATATCCAACTACAGCTCGGCCGACATAGACACGATCAAAGGCGCCCACTCGGGCCAGATCATGTCGCTGCTGGGCTACGAGTACGGCGCCGAGGTAGTCCACCGCAACAACCTGGTGGTGCTTTAGGCGTGACTTGCAGCATAGGGAGAGTACCCAACCCTACCGTCCCAGACGCCCTCTGTTGATGCTCCAGCGCCGGATCCCTGCAGGGACAGACTTTCAGGTCTGTCGGCCGTGGTCTCAGACGGGGCCCAAGCCCTGTCCCCAGGTCTGCCTTACCTGGCAGGTCGCCTTGTCTACCGCTGTCCTCGCCGTCTCCATCAGACCGTCATGAAGAGGCAGGTCGAACCACCAATCCGCAACGTAGCATTCCTTGCCAGCTACAGTACCTTCATCGGTCCCTTCGATTGTGCACGTATGCTCAACGGCTTCCACTACCCAGTCGTACACCCACTGATCCCCCACCTCCCGAGTCGGTAGCGCTCCTTCCCCGTTTCCGGCGCAACTGCCTCCAACCAGTACAGAAACCACCGGCGCGAAGCACAACAGCACAACGATCAGTCCCTTTATTGCGTCTTGCCTCCTTTGTCGGACCGCTTGGTCCCCGCCACAGAGGCGAGAGAGGCTGAATACATCCAACAACCTGGCACCTACAAGCCGCTGACGATCCTGGCTGGTGCGCCTGGCACCCAGCCATTCCTTGCTCGGACCGGGGCCTCAAGCAGTGATCCCCTAACGCGACATGCCTGCCCGCGGTCTTCTAGGCCGCAGA
>QMOF01000058.1 GCA_003650185.1 Chloroflexota bacterium
CCGCCCGGAGCGATTCCACCAGCCCTTCGGTGGGCACCAGCTCGATCCGCAGCTTGTCTGCTTCCTTGAGCATCCGCTCATGCTCTGCGAAGGTCAGTGCCTCTGCCTCGAAGCCCAGCCTTCGTATCACCTGATCGTGCACCAGCTGGGAAAGACCCTCGGTCATCCCCCCCTTCACTCGGACAACTTGAACACCAGTGGCCTCTTTCTTGGCTTGCTCGAAATGGATGAAGTCGGTACCCAGGATGACAGCGTCCTGCGACACGATGAGCAACCCGGTGCCGCCAGTAAAGCCGGCGAGGTAGCGCTGGTTTTCCGGGCATGAGATGATTGCGCCATCCAACCCCTCGTCACGGAGCTGCCGGCGCAGCCTTTCCAGTCGATCACTTGCTGCCAAGCTTGAGCCTTTGGGTTGATGGTCGGCCTGTCAGTCTACCATTTGGTCCGTCGAGGAGAATGCGACACAGGTCGCAGCGTGCGCTGGCGGTCAGGGACTGCTTCCTTTCAGTTCAGCTACAAGGGTTCTTAGAGCGACGACATACCCCCTCCAGCCGAGGCCGCAAACCTGGCCTCTGGCGATGGGAGCGATCACGGACTCCTGCCGGAACTCTTCGCGCGAGTAGATGTTGGACAGGTGCACCTCGACTACAGGGAGATTGGAGTCTGCGAGGGCGTCGCGCAGGGACAGTCCATAGTGGGTCAACGCCCCCGGGTTGATTACTATGCCGTCAGCAGCAGGCGACTCCTCCTGGATGAAGTCGATGAGCGCCCCCTCGCTGTTCGACTGAAAGGTGACCACCTCTATGTCCAGGTCTGCCGCCACCTCCTGAAGCAGGCGATTGACCTCCTCCAGGGTCTTGTCTCCGTAGACCTGCCTGTTTCTCTTTCCCAGAAGGTTCAGATTTGGCCCGTGAATCACCAGGATCTTCATTTTCTTCTGCTGACCGCGGTCTCACCTCCACACCACCCCCCATATGATACACCACCCCGTGCTGGCAAGGCCAGCCCGCTTCGGCTGCCTCGTCAAGCGGTCTGGGAGAGGTCCAGATCGGCGATGGACATCGAGACGTCTTCTCCAGGGCAATCGCTGATCTGGTCTGGCGGTATACCCCTCCTTGCTGTGTCACCGGGCTTGCAATACAATGTCTTTGGGAGGAAGTCCGTGTTTGAGCTTCTCGCAGAGAAAGTCGGCGACGTTTTCAAGAAGCTGGGCGGCAAAGGCAGGCTGAGCGAGAAGGACGTAGACGAGGCACTGCGCCAAGTACGGCTGGCATTCCTGGAAGCAGATGTGAACCTCAAGGTGGTGAAGGACTTCACTGCCAGGGTAAGGGAACGGGTACTGGCCGGGGATGTCCTGGAAAGCCTGACTCCAGCGCAGTTGGTGCTGAAGATTGTCCATGAAGAGCTTGTTACTACGCTCGGCGGCAAACAGACGGCGCTGGTCCCCGCAGGGCGACCACCTTCGAGGTTGATGCTGGTGGGCCTTCAGGGCAGTGGCAAGACCACCACGGCGGCAAAGCTGGCCTTGCACCTGAGACGCTCAGGCCAACACCCGTTGCTGGTGGCTGCCGACACCCGTCGCCCCGCTGCCATCGATCAGCTTACTGTTCTGGGCAGGCAACTGGACATACCCGTCTATGCTACCGACCACAAGGTAGCGCCGGCGGCCATATGTACCCAGGCGCTCGAGCGCGCCAGGGAAATCGCTGCCAACTGGCTGGTGGTTGACACCCAGGGCCGCCTGCACGTGGATGAGGCCTTGATGAGAGAGATGGCTGACGTGAAAGACGCACTCCAGCCCTCCGAGATCATGCTGGTGGTTGATGCCATGATGGGCCAGGAGGCGGTGCGCATAGCTGAGGAGTTCAATGCCCGGGTGGGGTTGACCGGGCTTGTTCTCACCAAGATGGACGGTGACGCTCGTGGCGGTGCTGCCCTCTCCATCAAGGCGGTTACCGGCGTGCCCGTCAAGTTCATCGGGATCGGAGAGAAGGTCGACGCCCTCGAGCCATTCTATCCTGACCGCCTGGCCTCTCGTATTCTTGGCATGGGAGACATGCTCACCCTCATCGAGAAGGCGCAGTCGGTGATGGACGAGAAGAAGACCAGGGAGATGGAGAGGAAGCTTCGCTCTGCCAAGTTTGACCTGGAGGACTTCCTGGATCAGCTACAGCACGTGAGAAAGATGGGGCCCCTGGGCCAGTTGGTAGACATGATCCCCGGCCTCTCCTCTGTGGCTCGACGCCTGCCCGAGGGCGTGGACGAGAAGCAAATGAAGAAGGTTGAGGCCATAGTGCTGTCCATGACCTCGGAGGAGCGCCGTCACCCCGAGATAATCGACGGCAGCCGACGTCGCCGCATCGCCCGGGGCAGCGGGACCACCCCCCAGGATATCAACCAGCTATTGAACCAGTTCCGCGAAGTCCAGAAGCTGATGAAGCAGCTAGATTCGGGTAAAGCGCGGCACCTGCTTTCCAGAATGAAGTAGGGCGTTTTGCCTGGGGTTGGCTGCCCACACAGGGCAGGCCAACCCTGGGACCGCTTGCTCAAAAGAGGGAGCCCGCCGTCACGGCGGGCTCCCTTCTCGTTCGTTCGTCGCAGGACGGAATCACCCCTGCTCGAGTACAAGCCCCTCGACCTGCAAGACGTACTCTCCAGACACTTCTTCCACGCTAAGGTCGGTCAGGCTGATCTCCATGTCCTCGGGCAGCTCATACTCCCCTTCCATCAGATTCTCTATGTCCAGGGCTCCCTCGATCTTGTCCTGGATGAAGTCCCTGAACCAGCTCGGCAGACTGAGGCCGTCGGGGTCTATCCTGTACCAGAGCACGGTCTTGCCGTCCGCTCGCTCATAGATGTCCACCTCCCCTCTGGCGGCTGCGTAAAGAGTCAGAGGGCCAAGCTTGCCTTTGATGGATATCCAGCACCTCACGCTGCCCGGTTCGAAGTTCACCCAGACCCTTTCCACGTCCATTGGCACGCCCAGTGAGTCCACCATGTCCTGGGCCTTCGAGCTGACTTCCTGCTCGGTCAACTGCATCACCACAGGTTCGCCCGGGGTTGCCTCGATGAACTCGTCCCACTTGCTGTTGAAGCTCTCTGCGGCTTCCTGCGAGTACTCAACAGGGTGCATCTCGCCTTCGATGGCGGGCGGTTTGGTCATCTGCCACACAAACAGCCCGATAACCACGCCCACTATCACGGTTATCAGGCCGATGATGGCCAGGATGGTCTTTATGATGCCAAATATGGGACCGAATATGCAGCCCATTTGCGCCTCCTTGGCCGAGGTTACGAGAAAGTATACACGGAACGTCCCGTTTGTCAAACCCTCTGGGCACAAATCGCCCAAAAGGATGAGAAGCCAGGTTGGATGGTACTAGGCAATTGGGGTGACGAGTGCTGCCTACTCGAGATAGTCCTTGAGCTTTCTGCTGCGGGTGGGATGGCGCAGCTTGCGCAATGCCTTGGCTTCAATCTGCCTGATTCTCTCTCGGGTTACCTTGAACTCCCGGCCGACCTCCTCCAGGGTGCGGCTCCGCCCATCCTCGAGCCCGAACCTTAGTTTGAGCACCCTCTGCTCCCTGGGTGTGAGCGTGTTAAGGACTCGCAGGATCTGTTCCTTGAGCAGCTCGTACGATGCTGTGTCAGCGGGCGACATGATCTTCCGGTCCTCGATGAAGTCTCCCAGGTGAGTATCCTCCTCCTCGCCAATGGGTGTCTCCAGGGAGATAGGCTCCTGAGATATCTTGAGTATTTCCTCCACCTTCTCCGCGGGCATGTCCATTTGCTCACTGATTTCCTCGATGGTCGGCTCTCTTCCGTATTCCTGGGCCAGACGGCGGGTCAGCCTGTACAGCCTGGTAATGGTCTCCACCATGTGCACCGGTATACGAATGGTGCGCGCCTGGTCGGCTATGGCTCGTGTGATAGACTGACGGATCCACCAGGTGGCGTACGTGCTGAACTTGTATCCTCGGCGATAGTCGAACTTCTCCACGGCACGAAGCAGGCCGATATTGCCTTCCTGGATCACATCCAGGAATGACATGCCTCGCTCGGCGTATTTCTTGGCCACGCTGACCACCAGCCTCAGATTTGCTTCAACCAGGCGTTCCTCTGCCAGCCTTCCCCTGTCTCTGATCATGTCAAGATACCTGCGGAACTGGTCTTCGTAGGGGCCGAGGACATCTAACAGCTCGGGACTATGCAGCAGGCTGCTCAGCTCGTCCGCTGACAGCCCTCCCACAACGTTGAGGACTTCCGCCGGCAGCAGCGAACTGGCCAGAGACAAGTCCTTCAAGGACTGCTCTGCTGTCGCCCGGCTCACGTTTGCCTTGCGGGCTACCGCCTCGATCAGTTGCTCGTCCAACTCCCTATCGAGCGCACCACGCACTCCAGCGTCCTTAGTCCTTTCCGCCAGGTTTCGTCCTGGCGTTGAGCCAATCTCCTGCTCAACGATCTCCAGGAAAGGTAGAGTCCGCTCCAGTCGCTCCAGCATGGCAATCAGGACCTCAGTGGCCGATGGCTCCCTCATCAGCTTGCTGGAGCACTCCGTCGCTACTTCGTTGACGTAGTCCTTCTCCTCCTTGTTCCTGGCCAGGACCTTCTCCTCCTCCGCGGTCAGTAGAGGCACCCTGCCGATCTGTCGCAGGTACATACGCACCGGGTCATCGGCGGCCTCCAGTTCCTCCAGGTCAACTTCCGCTTCGATTTCAGGTGCTGCTTCGCTCTCGATCGTTTTTTCTTCTTCCAGGACTTCCGTCTCGTCTGGAGCCAGTTCATCGTGCGATTCGGGTTGGGTCTCGACGTAACCCTCTTTGTCCTCCGGGCCCAACCGGGCGCTGTCTTTTGGCACCGGATCCCATTTCACCTCGCCCAGGAAGGGCAGCCCGGACGACTCGTGTTTCTTGTCTGGGATCATTTCCTTACGCTCCCACCTCACTTGAACGAGTCCTCTTCTGTTTGTGGAGAAAGGCTTGACGCAACTGCACGTTTATCTCCAGCGCCAGGCGCTGCACCTCGTCCAGTTCGGCGGCATCGCCGCATTGCATATCTGAGATCAGCGCCTCTTCTTTGGCTTTCATATCCCTCAACCAGCGCTGCCGTAGACGGTAAATGCAATCAGTCATAGCTTCTTCCCGCTGCGTCTCGGTCATTGGCGGCAGCGGCTTGGCTGTCAGGCTGTCCAGGTACTCCCTCAGGGCCGGGTCGAGCTTTGTCCTGATGGAGTCGCAGTCACCGCATTCGCGCCACGCCAGCAGCAACTGGCGACTTTCACTATGGGGGAACAGGTCCGCCGATAGCTCTTCTGAGCAGCGACGTAGCTCGGGGTATCGGACCAGCAGCGACAGACAGTAGTCCGCTAGCGGGTCCTTCGCCTGCAGGGAAGAGACAAGAGTGGAAGGCTGGACGGGGTCTCTCTGTCTGGCCCTGGACCTGGCTCTCACTCTGCTCAAGGCTGAGGCCAGGTCCCGCTCGTTGACGCCCACCAGACGGGAAAGCTTCTGCAAATAGTGGGCCTGACTCACCGGGTCCTTGATCTCGCTGACGATTGGCAGGAGCTGGTCCACGGCAGCGGACTTGCCGTCTAGTTCGGCCAGGTCCACCTTGGACGCCACTACCTGGAAAACATAGTCGATCACCGGGGTGGCTCCATCCACGAGTCTTTGCCACTCCTCTGGGCCCTCCCTTATTATCTCATCCGGGTCTTTGCCCTGAGGCAGTATGACCACCTTCCACCGGGCGTTGTACGGGTTCTCATACCTGACGTCGGTCCAACCTGCCACGGACGATGGCTGGCTGAAGGTCTGACTGATGACCTCCTGCCCCCGCAGCATCGCCATCTGGCCGGCGGCATCGGCGTCGAGAGCCAGGGTGATGTTCCTGGTCAGCTTCTTGATAGCGCCCACCTGCTTCTCCGTCAGGGCTGTCCCAAGGGAGGCGACCACGTTGCTGAAGCCATGTTGGTGCGCCATCACCACATCCATGTAACCCTCTACCACAATGGCCAGGTCTTCCTTCCTGATGGCCGACCTGGCCCGGTCGACACCGTACAGAACGCTGCTCTTGTCGAATATGGCGGTCTGCGGCGAATTGGTGTACTTGGGCAAGGAGTCATCGAGGGCCCTTGCTCCAAACCCCATGACCCTGCCGTCGCTGCTTCGTATGGGGAACATCAGCCGGTTGCGGAAGCGGTCATAAGCACCGCCCTGCTCTTTCTCCACGAGTAGGCCGGCAGCCAGCAGGTCCGAGTCGCTGTAGCCATGCCGGGCCATTTGGCCGCGCAGGGCCTCCCACTCCGGGGGACTGAAGCCTAGCTGGAAGTCTTCGATGGCCTTTTCTGAAACACCCCGGCGGGCCAGGTAGTCTCTTGCCTGTTGGGCCACCGACGAGTTCAGGAGGAGGTGATGGTAGTACTGGGCCGCGGCCTCGTTCAACTCCTTCAGTTTCTGTGACTGTTGCTGCGCCTCGCTGCGCTCCGGGGGAGAGAGCGCCACGCCTGCTTTTTGGGCCAGGATGCGCAGCGCCTCACCGAAGTCGACGCCCTCCTTCTTCATAACGAAGGAGAATGCGTCTCCCCCGGTGCCACAGGCGCCGAAACAGTGCCAGCTCTGCCGTTCCGGGAAGACAAAGAAGGACGGTGTCTTCTCTGCGTGGAAGGGGCAGATGGCCTTGAAGTTCCGCCCGGCCTTCTTCAGGTCAGGCACATAGCTGGCCACCACGTCCACGATGTCTAATCTCTGTTTGACTTCATCGATGACACTCACTGCCAGTCCTTTTCGCTCTTCAAAACCAGCCGACCGGGCTCAGATAAGGCCAGCTTCCTTCGCGGTCTGGATAGCGTATTGATCGGTCATGCCGGCGATGTAGTCCACTACCCTTCGCTCCAGCGGTTGGCCCTGGAGAGCGTAGTCACGCGGCAGGCCCTCCTCGTGACTGATAAAGTAATGGTACAGGGCCTGGACCACCTTCCTCGCCTTGGCCGCCTCCGCCTCCACCAACGCAGAATGGTAGACCCTCTGAAAAAGGAATTCCCTGAGGACGTTCATCGCCGCGTTTATGACCGGGCTTGCCCCTATGATCGGCTTTGTGACGTCCATTGTCAACCCCTCCCCCCTGGCAGCCCAGGAGCACTCCACGATGTCACGTATGCTGGTGTTGATCCGTTCCGAGCGAGACCTGCCCAACACCGAAAGGGCCGAGGGGGGCAGGTCGTCCTCCCGAATGACGCCTGCCCGCAAGGCATCGTCGAGGTCGTGGTTTATGTAGGCGACCACATCGGCGATCTTGCACACCTGGCCTTCCAGAGTGTTGGGCATCTCCCAGTTCTCATCCAGGATGCCCGCCCTCGACTTCGAGTGTTTCAGAATGCCTTCCCTGACCTCGCTGGTCAGGTTGAGCCCTTGGCCGTCCTTTTCCAGTATGTCGACCACCCTCAAGCTCTGCTCGTTGTGCCTGAAACCGGCCGGCGAGAGGTCGTTGAGTACTTCCTCTCCCACGTGACCGAAGGGGGTGTGTCCCAGGTCGTGCCCCAGGGCGATTGCCTCCGTCAGGTCTTCGTTGAGGTTCAGAGCGCGGGCTATGGAGCGGGCGATCTGAGAGACCTCCAGTGTGTGCGTCAGCCGGGTTACGTAGTGGTCTCCCAGGGGTGCGATGAAGACCTGGGTCTTGTGCTTCAGCCGCCGAAAGGCCTTGCTGTGGATGATGCGGTCCCGGTCGCGCTGGAAAGCGGTCCGCATGGAGCAGGGCTCCTCAGGTTTGAGCCTTCCCTGGGACAGCCTGCTCCTCATCGCATAGGGGGAAAGGTGGTCCTCTCTCTCCTCCAGCCAAAGGCGAACATTGCGGTGGGGCGAATCCACTGCTTCCCAGATGGTGCGAACGCGAAAAGTGCGCTAGACTGGGGCACCGCTGGCCAGTTTCTTCTCTGCCTCGGCGATTATATGCCTGGTCTGCTCAATGGCGTCGGGGTTGGCCGACACGGACGTGATTCCCCACTCCACCAGCTTGGTGGTTATCTCCGGGTAGACCGAAGGGGCCTGGCCGCAGATTGAAGAGGTTATTCCCCTTCTGTTGGCTGTCTTGATAGCGCTTTCCAGAGACAACATCACGGCTTCGTCACGCTCGTCAAACCCCTCGGCTAGCTGCGGGCTGTCCCGGTCTATTCCAAGAGTCAACTGGGTCAGGTCATTGGAGCCGATGGAGATACCATCGATGCCTACGTCAATGAACTTGTCCAGCAGGATGATATTTGACGGCACCTCGACCATCATCCACAGCTTGAACTCGGGCGATTGCGCAAGCCCCTCCGATTGCAGGATGCTCCTGACGTCCGCCATCTCCTTGGGCGTGCGCACGAAGGGGATCATGATCCACAGGTTGCTGAAGCCTTGCCTCACCCTCTTGACAGCGTCCAGCTCGAGCTTGAACAGGTCGATCTCCCTCACGTAGCGCGAGCAACCCCGGTAGCCAATCATGGGGTTCTCTTCGACCGCCTCGTATTTTTCGCCGCCCTTAAGATTGCGGTACTCGTTGGTCTTGAAGTCAGTGGTTCGGTACACCACCGGCCTGGGGTTGAAAGCCCGGGCAAAGGTCTCCAGGCCGCTGGCCAGCCTGTCCACGAACTCGTGCCCTCGGTTTTCGCTCATCATGTGCCTGGGGTGTTCCCCGATGCTGGCGATCATGAACTCCGCACGCAGCAGTCCCACGCCGTCGACGTTCCTGGCGGCAATGCGCTCGGCGAGCTCGGGCTCGGCCAGGTTGACGTACACCTTGGTCCTGGTCTGCACTCTCTCGGTTTCCACGTAAGTCGGCACGCTGACCGCCTGTCGTGCCACCAGGCCCTCGTATACCTTGCCCTGGGTTCCGTCCACAGTGATCAGTTGACCGCTCTTCAATGTGGTGGTGGCTTCCCCTGTGCCGACAACACATGGAATCCCCATTTCACGGCTGACAATTGCTGCGTGGCAGGTCCTGCCGCCCCGGTCCGTCACGATGGCCGACGCCCGCTTCATGGCCGGGACGAAATCGGGGGTGGTCATCGGTGCCACCAGCACTTCGCCTTCTTTCACCTTGCCTATCTCGGAGGCGCTAAGGGTTACCTGCACCGGGCCCGACGCAATCCCCGGGCTGGCTGGTATCCCGCTAAGGATTACCACGCCTTCGACCTCTTCCGGTGGGGCTGCCTCCCTCGGCTTGAGGGTGGTCACCGGCCGCGCCTGGACGATATAGAGCTTGTCTCCCTCCTTAGCCCACTCGATATCCTGAGGAAACGCGTACAGATCCTCAATTCTCTTAGCTATCTGGGCCAGGGCGATGATATCTTCATCTGGCAGCTTCTGCTTGTCTTGCTCGGCCTCGGCGATGGCTTGTTGGATGTTGCTGTCCTCGTGGTCCTTGCTGGCCGGGTTCCTTACCAGTTGCCACTCCTGCTTGGCTATCTCCTTACCCAGGATCTTCATATCTCCTTTGTCAACGATGTACAGGTCGGGCGTCACGGAGCCCGATACCACCGTCTCGCCAAGGCCGTAGGCTGCTTCAATAACGATCTTCCCCTGGTCCATACTCATTGGGTCCACGGTGAACATAACGCCGGAGACTTCCGATTGCACCATCCGCTGGACCGGAACGGCGATTCCTACCTGCAGGTGGTCAAAGCCCTGCTCCACACGGTAAAAGATTGCCCGTGGCTCGAACAAGGAGGCCCAGCACCCTTGCACTGCTGCCACCACGCTATCTTCACCCTCGACGTTGAGGAATGTGCGTTGCTGACCGGCAAAAGAAGCCTCCGGCAGGTCTTCGGCGGTTGCCGAAGAACGCACTGCCACCAGGCCTCCACCCATACTGCGGTAAGCCTGCCTTATTTCCTCGGCAATGCCTGCGGGCATTGTGGCCTGGCTGATCAGGTCTTTGATTTGATTGGCGGCCTGCTCCAGCGTCTTGCTATCCCTGGCATCCAGCCCGGTCAGGTAGGCACGGATCTTCTCGGTCAGCTTTGCTTCCTCCAGAAAACGGAAGTAAGCATACGCCGTTACCACAAAACCGGGCGGGACAGGAATCTGAGACCTGGTCATCTCCCCCAGATTCGCACCCTTGCCACCAGCCAGCGGGATGTCGGCCTTACTGAGCTGGTCAAACCAAGCTATCATTTTCAGGTCCGTTTCCATTTGTGCTGACCCTCCTCCTCGTCACTTCAGGTACCCGGACGGTAGCCCCACCGGGTATGCCTTCAAAGCGCTCTCTATAGTTGCCCTGGCCTTCTCGTCTGGCTCCACAAGAGGCAGGCGCGGCTTTCCCACGGGAAAACCCATGTAGCCCAGGGCGTACTTGACGGGAATGGGATTGGCTACGACAAACAGGGCCTCCACGAGAGGTAGAAGGTTCCGGTGGATTTGGGCTGCCTCGCCTAATTGGCCGTTGAGGCACTTCTCAATCATTTCCTTAATCTGAACGCCTGCCAGGTGAGACGCAACACTGATGACGCCATACCCTCCCAGAGCCAAGATAGGTAGCGTGTCTCCGTCATTGCCACTGTACACCAGGAAACCGTCCCTGGTGCCCTGGATGATCTTGCTGATCTGCTCCAGGTTGCCGCTGGCCTCTTTCACCCCCACTATGTTGTCGATTTGTGACAACCTGACAACCGTCTCTGCTGCAAGGTTTGTGCCCGTCCGGCCAGGCACGTTGTAGAGGATACAGGGCAGATTGGTGCTTTCGGCGATTGCCTTGAAATGCTGGTACAGGCCCTCCTGGGGTGGCTTGTTATAGTAGGGGACCACCAGCAGGGCGGCGTCCACGCCGATCCTCTCTGCCTCCCCTGTCAACTCTATGCTTTCCCTGGTGTTATAGCTGCCGGTGCCAGCCACCACGCCGGCGCCCACCTCCGATTTCACCTCGGCGAACAGCCGCAGCTTCTCCTCCTTACTCAGGGTCGGAGACTCCCCGGTTGTGCCTGAAAGCACCACACCATCGCTACCTGAGTCGTAAAGAGCACGGGCCAGCTTCCTGGCTCGCTCGTAGTCCACCTCCCCCTTGTCGTCAAAGGGCGTCACCATGGCGGTAATAAGGCGACCAAGACTTGTCATTCCTAGACTCCTACGCAACCACCTAGCTGCCCCGACCGATAAACAACACCACTCCTCCGGTCAGAGCTAGCCTAACAATATCAAATGGGGGCCGGAAAAGCCAACCCCTCGACCATTTTATCGGGCGGTTGGCAGAAATTGCAAGACTTCTACCTGTCGACTGGTCACACCAGCATGGTAGAATGATATGGCCAAGAGAGTCTCGCAGGGTGAGGGGCAACCCCTAGTTATCATGGGTGAGAACACCCAAATTTTGTCTTTTCCTCGCCGGGTGCGCAGCCGGTCTGCCACATCCTTCGGCATTCGCCGGATTGACCGGCGGCAGGTCCGCCTGGCACGGCTTGGCGAGCAGGCCTGGTATCAGCATTGCCTGGA
>QMOF01000059.1 GCA_003650185.1 Chloroflexota bacterium
CATATCGAGGGCCACCGAGACCGCTGACCGTGCCGTGGCATACATTGCCCGTAAGGCTAGGCCGGGCATGACTGAGAGAGAAATGGCCTGGGAGATAGAGAGGTTCCTCCGGGAGAACGGCAGCGAGAAAGTGCCCTTTCCCATCATAGTGGCCTCGGGACCTAACGCTGCTCTGCCACATGCTGTGCCCACGGAGAGGGCCATATCTCCGGGCGACCCGGTCATAATCGACCTGGGTGCCACAGTGGAGGGCTACTCCAGCGACTTGTCGCGGACGCTATGCCTCGGCACACCTGACGAGAAGTACGCGGAAGTATACGGTCTGGTCCTCAAGGCACAGCTCTTTGCGCTGGAGGGGCTAAGGGTCGGTATGACCGGTGCACAGGTGGACAGCCTGGCTCGGCAGATCATCAAAGAAGCAGGCTACGGGGACGCATTCGGTCACGGGCTGGGGCATGGCGTGGGACTGGCCGTTCACGAGAAGCCCAGGCTCGGCCCCAACTCCGACGACCTCATAGTGGAGGACATGGTGTTCACCATAGAGCCCGGCATCTACTTGCCTGGGTGGGGTGGGGTAAGGATCGAAGATACAGTGGTGGTGCGCGATGGCAAGGCTGAGGCATTGACCAGGGCAGACAAGTAGCTCAGATTAGCGGAGGTGCAGTTATGATGAGTGCTGGTGAACTCAAGAAAGGCAGCACCATAGAGCTGGACGGCCAGTTGTATCGGATTCTGGACTTCAGTCATATCAAGATGGGGAGGGGAAGTGCCCAGATCAGGCTCAAGCTTCGCGACGTCCGGGCTGGCCATACCATTGAGCGTACTTTTCAAGCCAGCGAGAAGTTCACCCGAGCCCGTCTGGAACATCGCAACGTGCAGTTCCTGTATCACGACGGAGACCTGTACTATTTCATGGACAATGAGACCTTTGACCAGACCCCTCTGTCGGCAGACCTTCTGGGTGACGCTCTCAACTACCTCAAGGAAGGGCTCAACCTGGAGATGCTCACCTACCGGGGTGAGCCTGTGGGCGTCGAGCTGCCTGTCGCCGTGGAACTGCAGGTCACCGACACTGGCCCCGGTTTCAAAGGCGATACAGCAGCCTCCGGCACCAAGCCAGCCACCCTTGAGACAGGGCTGGTGGTCCAGGTGCCATTCTTCATAAACAACGGAGACGTGGTCAAGGTCGATACCCGGTCGGGCGAATACCTGGAAAGGGCGTGATGACTTTTGCTTAAGGCCGACCTGCACGTCCACACGGAGTACTCCTTTGACTGCGGTATGTCGCTGGAGAGTATCATCAACCGCTGCCTCAGAGTCGGGGTGAATTGCGTCGCCGTGGCAGACCACGGCACCGTCGCAGGTGGCCTGAAGATGAAGGAGATAGCTCCTTTCAAGGTGGTCGTCGGCGAGGAGATACTCACGCCCATCGGGGAGATAATGGGGCTATTTCTTAAGGAAACGGTGCCGAGCGGGGTCTCCCCGGAGGAGGCAATCGCCCAAATCAGGGAGCAGAACGGCCTTGTCTGCCTGCCACACCCCTTCGACTACATGAGAGGGATAAACCAGAAGTACCAGTCGATTGACGAGCTTGCCCAGCATGTCGACGTAGTCGAGGTGTTCAACGCCCGCGCCCTGCCTATCCCCTTCACCGAAAAGAAGGCCAGAAGCTTCGCTGAGAAGCATGGCTTGCTTTGCAGCGCGGGCAGCGATGCACACACCCTGCACGAGATCGGCCGTGCTTACGTGGAGATGCCGGAGTTCAACAGCGTCGATGAGTTTCGGGCCGCCCTGGCACAGGGCAGGATCAACGGACGTCACAGTTGCCCCCTGGTCCATATCCCCAGCACCTGCCGCAGCATCAGCAAAAGCTTAAAGTCATGGGGCGGTAAATCATCGTAGTATGTATCGCCTTGGTTGGTTCTCCACCGGTCGGGACCGAGCGGCCCGCGATCTGCTGACCGCAGTCTGGGACAGAATACGGCAGGGCAAGATAGAGGCGGACATCTCGTTCGTGTTCAGCAACCGCCAGCCCGGGCAGGCCAGGGAGAGTGACCTGTTCTTCGACCTGGTGAGGGACTACCGCATTCCCCTCGTCTGCTTCCCGTCAAAGACGTTCCGGCCAGAATTGAGGAGCCAGGCACTGCCGCAGTGGCGGCTGGAGTACGACAGAGAGGTAATGAAGAGGCTGCAGGGGTTCCAGCCTGAGCTCTGCGTGCTTGCCGGCTACATGCTGATTGTGGGCCGCGAAATGTGCCAGAGATACAAGATGGTCAACCTCCACCCCGCCGCCCCCGGCGGCCCCAGTGGCACCTGGCAGGAAGTGATGTGGCAACTGATCGAGGATGGGGCGCACAGCACCGGAGTCATGATGCACCTGGTCACTCCGGACCTGGACAAAGGCCCCCCGGTCACGTATTGCACCTTCCCTATCAGAGGCAAGCCGTTCGACAGGCACTGGGACGAGATACGTGGGCTTCCCGTCGATGAGGTGAAGAGGCGACAGGGCGAAGACAATACCCTTTTCAAGCTTATCCGGAAGCACGAGCTGGCTAGGGAGCTCCCCCTCATCACAACCACCATCAAGGCTTTCACTGAGGGAAGGGTGCGGATTGAGCAGGGGCGGGTGGTTGATGCCTCCGGCAGGCCCATCAACGGATACGACTTGACCACGGAGGTAGATGAAATGGCCCGGGCGACAATCGGATGACTCCCCTCATATGTTTCGACCTGGAAGGGCCGCTGTCTTCCCAGGACAACGCCTACGAGGTGATGGGTCTCATACCCAACGGCCACAAGGCCTTTGAGGTGGTCAGCCGCTACGACGACCTCCTGGCCCTGGAGGGTAGGGAAGGATACGAGCCCGGCGATACGCTGGCGCTGATACTCCCCTTTTTGATCCGCCACGGGATCACCGAAGAGAGCATCGAACAGGTCTCGAAACGGGCGCATATCGTCACCGGGGCAGCAGAGCTGATCGGCAGGCTGAAGAAAAAGGGCTGGGACCTGTACGTTGTTTCCACCAGCTACGAGCAGCATGCCCTCCAGGTCGCCGACCGGCTCGGGCTGGCCAGCAACAACGTGGTCTGCACGCGCTTTCCCCTGGACGCGCTACGGCGCGCAGTCAGTGGGCAAGACCTGGCCCTGCTAAAGGAAGCGGAAGAGTATATAATCGAAAGGCTGTACCACGAAAACGTCGGCCGGGGGGCCCGGGACAGGCTGATAAAGCCGTACCTGGACGACTTCTACTGGAGGCGCCTGCCAGAGACAGCCATCGGTGCCCCCAACAGGCGAATCGAGGTGGTTGGCGGCCGACGAAAGGTGTGGGCCATAGAGAGGATCGCCCGTCAGCATGAAACGTACCTCCGGGAGGTGGTGTTCGTCGGCGACAGCATCACCGACGCTCAGGCGGCAAAGGTGATCGAGGCAGCCGGGGGGCTTTCCATCGCCTTCAACGGCAATGCCTACATTGTCCCGTACGCCACGGTAGGTATGGCCAGCACGGACCTGGTGCACCTGGAGGTGGTGCTTAATGAATGGCGCAACTCCGGCAGAGAGGGCGTGAAACGCAAGATCGAAGCCATGCCCCGGCCTGAAGCCGACTCCGGTCCCTTCTATGACTGGCTGGTTGGCAAAAAAGGAAGGCCGCTGTCGAGAGTGCTGGCGGTACATCGGACGGTGAGGGCTCTGGTGCGTGGCGAAGCCGCCAAGCTAGGCTAGCCTTGACTGGCATCAGGTGAGCCATGAGCACCATGCTTGAAGGAGAGACGGCATGAGCTCGCTGCAAGTGGTGGGCATGGGAGCCATGAACCTGGACCGCCTGTACCGGGTGGACCGCATCCTGCTTGACGGCGAGGCTGCGGTGACCGAGTCCGCCTCCTGCCCGGGCGGGTCGGCCGCCAACACCATCTACGGACTGGCCAAGCTCGGGGTAAGGACCGGCTTCGTTGGCGCTGTGGGCGCCGACGAAGCGGGCAAACGGCTCACGGAAGACCTGGCCCTGGTAGGTGTCGACCTGGACCACATCACGGTCAAGCAGGGGGTCAGCACGGGTGAGACAGTGTGCCTCAGCGACGCGCAAGGTAATCGGTCCCTCTACGGGTTGCCCGGCGCCAACAGCCACCTGGTCGACAGGGATATGGACGTGGTCTATTTCAACCAGGCACAGATCGTCCATCTTTCCTCCTTTGTAGACAGCGGACAGTTTGAGCTGCAGAAGCGGCTGGTGGCGCAGCTCAGCCCAGAGGTCAGGGTCAGTCTGGCACCGGGTTCCATGTACGCGGCCAGGGGTATTGACCAGCTCGCGTCCATACTGGAACGGACCCATTTCCTGTTCCTCAACCGCAGCGAGATGGAGCAGCTTACCGGCCAGGACTACGCCGTCGGTGCCCGGCTGTGCCGGGAGCGGGGCTGCGACACAGTCATCACCACCCTGGGCAATATCAGACTTGAACGGGGCGGGCACGAGGTGCTCGTAGCAGCCCACGTCCTCTCAGAGGAAGGGGAGCACTTCATCGTCGCGAAGGCAGTCCAGGACACGCCCCCGGTAGACACGACTGGTGCTGGCGATGCCTTCGCAGCCGGATTCCTCTACGGTTTCATAGCAGGAAAGACCACCGCCGAGTGCGGGGCTATGGCCGAGATCATGGCCCGCTGGTGCACCACACGGACAGGCGCCAGGGATGGGCTGCCGTCCGCAGAGCTACTACTCCAAGAATACGCAGCAAGCTGCGGAGACCAAGTCTAGCCAGTCTACTGCGCTGCGGGGTTGGTCAGTACCTCGTCTATCAGACCGTACTCCACCGCCTGCTCCGGGCTGAGGTAGAAATCGCGGTCGGTATCGTGGGCGATCTTGTCCACCGCCTGACCGGTGTGCTTGGCCAGTAGTCTGCGGATTATGTCCTGTAACCTCATGATCTCCCTGGCTGCGATCTCTATGTCCGCCGCCTGGCCCTGGGCACCACCCACCGCCTGGTGCATGTGAATGGTCGCGTTTGGCAGCGCGTAGCGCTTCCCTTTCGTCCCCGCCGCCAGCAGAAGTGTACCCATGCTGGCTGCCATGCCCACGCATATGGTGGATACATCAGGCTTGACTAGCTGTATGGTGTCATAGATGGCCAGGCCGGCACTGATCACGCCGCCCGGGCAGTTGATGTACAGGTTGATATCCTTGTCCGGGTCTTCCCGCTCCAGGTACAGGAGCTGGGCAATGACAACATTGGCTATCTGGTCATTGATTGGCGTGCCCAGGAATACAATCCGCTCTCTCAGCAGCAGCGAATATATATCGAAAGCGCGCTCGCCCCTGGCCCCGGATTCGATCACCATCGGAATTATGGCGCTCGGTCTAATCTCCATCTTCCACTCCTTTCGAAAGGGTAGGTTCCCACCCCCGGATACCGTCCACAGCCCGGCTAGCTTGTCATGGACTGCCCCGCCCCAGGGCAGCGCCCTCAGCCATTTGCCTGGCCCTGGTCACTGTCCTCAGCCACGGAAGCCCCGTGGCCCGCCTCCTCGCCGGTGCTCCCTTCAGCAACCTGTTCGTCTGCCTGACCCTCGGCCGCACCACCCCGGGCTATCTCCGCCAGACGCTCAACCGTCTTCCGCGAGAGCACCTCCTCCCAGATGGCGCGGCGTCCTTCAGGCCTGCTGAACAAGGCACGGACATCATCCTTGTTGTAATCATAAGCGGCCTGTAAAGTCTCTTCAATCTCTGCATCCACCTCCGCCTCGCTGACCTCGATCTTCTCTTCCTCCGCGAGCTTCCCCAGCACGAGCGACTGTCTCAGGCGCTCCGCTGCACCGGGCCGCAACTCCTCCTTGATCTGACTCTCTGTCTTGCCGATACTGCTGAGGTATGCCTCCAGTCCTCCCTGCCCTCTGAACGCAAGGTCTCTCTCTCGGAGTAGCCCGGTGATCTCGCGTTCCAGCAGCACTGGTGGGTACTCCACCTGGGCCTGCTCAGTCACCGCCTGTACCACCCTGCGCTCAAACTCCCGCTTTGCGCGCTGTTCCACTCCTCTCCGTAGGCCGGAAATCACGCTCTCTCTCAATGCATCCACGCTGTCCAGCCCCTCACCAAGGCTCCTGGCAAACTCGTCATCGAGCTCAGGGAGCTGCTTCTCTTTGACTTCGGTCAGCTTCACTTTAAACTCGTAGCTCCGGTTAGCCAGCTCCCCGATCTCGTAGTCTTCTGGGTAGGAGAGGGTGAACTCCTTTTCCTCGCCCTTCTCCATCCCCACCAGCTGATCGACAAAACCGGGCAAAGGCAGCTTGGTCCCCTCGATTATGGGTAACTGCTGGCCTTCGTACTTCGTCGGGTCAGCCCCCTCTCTTCTCTGCTCGATATCCAGTGTGGCCATGTCCCCAAACTGCAGCGGGCGGTCTACCGGCTCCCACACAGCATGTCGTTCACGGATGTGCTCCAGGGCGCCCTGGATTTGCTCTTCAGTGACTTCCACCGGCTCTGGGTCAAGTCTTATGCTGCGATAGTCGCCCAACTCGACCTTGGGCCGGAGAGGGAAAGTGGCCTTGAACACTACCGGGTCTTCATCCAGGACCTCTGCCTCAGGCGGCGCGATGATGTCCAGATCCTGCTCCTCGGCAGCCTGTTTGCACAGCCGGGGTATCAGGTCCTCGAGCGCCTCCTGCTGCAGCGCCTCTTTGCCAACATAGCTCTCCACCACGGAGCGGGGAGCCTTTCCCTTGCGGAAGCCGGGTATGTTCACCGTCTTCGCCAGGTGACGATAGGCATCCTCCAGGGCTTTCTCCATCTCCGCTGGCTCCACTTCGATATGAAGCACCGCCTGGCCATTCTCAAACTCCTGTGCCCTTACTATCATTCTTTTACCCCATCTCCGTGCTGATCTACGATTTCCTCCTCACCGAAAGGTTCAACTCTGCAAGCTGTTCGTCCGATACCTCGGAAGGGGCGTCGAACAGCGGATCATAGGCGCTCTGCGTCTTCGGGAAGGGTATCACCTCCCGGATGTTCTCCTCGCCTGCCAGCAGCATCACCAGCCTGTCGATGCCGGGGGCAATGCCGCCGTGGGGTGGGGCGCCGTACTCCAGGGCCTCAAGAAGCTGTCCAAAACGGCGCTCCGCCTCGTCCTGGCTGTACCCAAGCAAACGAAATATCCTTTCCTGGAGGGCGCGATTATGGATACGGATGCTCCCGCTGGAAAGCTCGCACCCATTGCATACAATGTCATAGTGTCGCGCTTTGACCTTCTCGGGGGCCGTATCCAGCAAGGGGATGTCCTCTTCCCTGGGGGCCGTGAAAGGATGGTGCATGGGCTCCCAGCGCTTCCCCTCCTCATTCCACTCGAGCAGCGGGTAGTCAAGGATGAAACAGAAGGCAAGCAAGTCAGGATCCACAAGGCCCAGCCTCCGGCCCATCTCAGCCCTCAACTGCCCTAGAGACCGATTGACGGTGTCCGGGTCGCCGGCAACGATGAGCAGCAGCTCGCCCCCTGTGGCCCCGAAACGCGCCGCCATCTCCCGTATCTGCTCCTGGCTTAAGAACCGGGCCACAAAGGAGGTACCGGTATCTACCCCCAGTCCGCCCGACTCTTCCACCAGAGCCAGGGTGGCCAGGCCCTTGGCCCCGTGCTCCTTGCTCAGTTCGGTCAACTCCTCCAGTTGGCGTTTGCTGTAGCCAGCACACCCGGGAGCACAGATGCCTTTCACCTTCCCGCCATTTCGCACCGCATCGCGGAAGACGGCGAACCCGGAATCGGCGGCGATGTCGCTCAGGTCGCGAAACTCCAGGCCGAAGCGGATGTCGGGCTTGTCGGTGCCGTAACTCTGCATGGCGTGCTCGTATGAAAGGCGGGGAAAGGGCTTGATGACGCGCTTCGAAGGCTTGACCGTCTCCACCAGGCTGGTGAACATCTCCTCCAGCAGGTCAAGTACGTCGTCCTCGTCGACGAAGCTCATCTCCATGTCGAGCTGGGTGAACTCGGGCTGACGGTCGGCGCGCAGGTCTTCGTCGCGGAAGCACCTGGCCACCTGGAAGTATTTTTCGAAACCGGCGACCATCAGGAGCTGCTTCAACTGCTGAGGCGACTGAGGAAGAGCGTAGAACTTGCCGGCATGGATCCGACTCGGCACCAGGAAGTCCCTGGCCCCTTCCGGCGTGCTCTTGATGAGGATGGGCGTCTCGATCTCGACGAACCCCCTCTCATCGAGGAAATCCCGCAGGAACTTGATCACCCGGTGACGTAGAATGATGTTCTCTTTCATTCGCTGTCGGCGCAGGTCCAGGTAACGGTACTTCAGCCTGAGGTTCTCGTCTACCTCGGTCTCCTCGTTGATATAAAAGGGCGGGTTCTTCGATGAGCTCAAGATGACGCAATCCGTGGCAATCACCTCGATCTCACCGCTCTTGAGCTTGGGGTTCTCCGTTCCAGGGGGACGGCGGGAGACTGTACCCGACACTTTGAGCACATGCTCATTGCGCACGGAGTCGGCCGCTCGGTGAGCGGTGGGGGACACCTCCGGGTTGAACACCACCTGAACCAGGCCCTCTCTGTCCCTCAGGTCGACGAATATCAGCCCGCCGTGATCCCTGCGCCGATGCACCCAACCGGCCAGGGTGACTTCCCGACCAATATCTCCCGCAGTGATGTCGCCACATGTGTGAGTC
This sequence comes from Chloroflexota bacterium, assembly GCA_003650185.1. Taxonomy (GTDB): domain Bacteria; phylum Chloroflexota; class Dehalococcoidia; order UBA2247; family RBG-13-53-26; genus B9-G15. The sequence continues at coordinate 8,648 of QMOF01000059.1, forward strand.
CGAAACAAAATTTTTTCCCCTTTGGCAACAAAAAGATTATAATAGAGGCCGCGAGTCTTTTTCAATTTGGCCGTACTGTGTCCCGTGCTGTCACAAAAGAGAGGCTTATCCATAGTGCAGCGGAGTCATCACACGCGAGGGGAAATGAGTGAACCCAGGTAAGCAGTTGCACGACCTGCAAGAGATAGACCTGGACCTGGAAGAGAAGAACGCAAGACTATCGCACGTGGAGAGGGAGCTAAGCGATGACCGGGCGCTGGCAGAGGCAAGAGAGCGACTGGAGGCCCTACAGCAACAGCTAGCCGAGTTGGATACCAGGCAAAGAGAAGCGGAGTGGGGCACAGATGACCTCCAGGCGAAGCTCAAGCCGTTGCGTCAGAAGCTGTATGACGGCTCGGTGAAGAACCCAAAGGAGCTCTCCAGCTTGCAGCAGCAAGTGGAACAGTTGAAGCGCCAGTTGAGGCAGGAGGAAGACAGGACTCTGGACATCATGGCTCAGGTGGAAGCGCTGCAGAGCGAGATAGCGGCGCAAAAATCGAGGATAAAGGGCATCGAGGAGGAGTGGCGCAGGAGGCAGGAGGGACTGCTGGCACAAAAGGCGGAGCTGGTATCACTCATCGAAGCTGCACGAGAGAGGCGCGATGCCGCGGCGGCCGCTTGCGCACCGGCCCATCTGGAGCTATACGAGACCCTGCGGGCCAGAAAGCAGGGGTCGGCGGTAGCCAGGGTGGAGCAGGGGAGGTGTGGGGGTTGCCGGATCACACTCTCCATGAGTAGCATAACACGGGCCAGGGCGGCAGACCTGGTGCAGTGCGATAGTTGTGGTCGTATCTTGTACGTAGGCTAGGACAGTCTCCGGACCACACCTCGAGTTCGGGGGGCCGTCCCAGGTTGGCGTATCTCGCGTTCTTGCATCCCGAGACCCAATAATGAACGCTGCTGGGAACAACAGTGTCACCATCTACGTGGATGGAGCTTCCCGGGGCAACCCCGGCCCGGCAGGCATAGGCGTGGTCATAGAAGACGGATGCGGTGTGCCTCAGGTGAAGGTCTCCGCCTACATAGGGGAGACTACCAACAACGTGGCTGAATACCGGGCGCTGATCACCGGGCTGCGGGAGGCAGCCAGACTCAAGGCCCGGCATGTAGACATCAGGACAGACTCCCAACTCCTGGTGGAGCAGGTGCGAGGCAACTACAAAGTGCGCAGCGGCAACCTGAGGCCCTTGTTCCAGGAGGTGAAGGAGCTCCTGGCAGGTTTCCCCTCGTTTGCCATTGTCCACATCCCCCGGGAGCAGAACCGCGCCGCCGATGCCCTGGCCAACAAGGCGCTCGGCGGTCGCTGACCCCTTTGAATCCTTTCCCACATGTAGTAGACTGGTTATTGGGCCAAGTAGGCCGGGTGGCCGCCGTCTCAGGGGAAGCGCTCCCCCGGGAGGGAGGAAAGTCCGGGCTCCATCGGGCAGGGTGCTGGGTAACGCCCAGGAGGGGTGACCCTACGGAAAGTGCCACAGAAACCACACCGGCCGCCTTCTGGCGACCAAGGGTGAAATGGTGAGGTAAGAGCTCACCAGCGGCTGGGTGACCAGCCGGCTGGGCAAACCCCACCCGGAGCAAGACCAAATAGGAGGACGTTGAGGATGCCCGACCGAAGTCCTCGGGTTGGTCGCTTGACCCTGGCGGCAACGCCAGGGCTAGACAGATGGCCACCGGTCCGGCTGGCGCTGGACTACAGAACCCGGCTTACAGGCCTGCTTGGCCCCATTTTACTGAGGATTCATCAGCAGGTGGCACCACCGTTCCCTGCTCCTGCCACCTGCCCCGCCCCAGCGTAAGGCAGGCTACGCGCATCGGCTTTGGGGCCCACCAGCGTACGTTAGCGCGTAAGGAGCAAGCCACTTCCAGCCTCATACCACCAGGTGACAGGCACGCAGGCCACCAGAACACCCATGGCGCTTCTGGCAAACAGGTTCAGTAGCAGAAGCGCGCTGCCGGTGGAGTAACCCAGGGATGGGCTGCTGAAGCTAGGCTACCGCCTGGTCCTGTTCTTGCTGAAACAGTCGCTGCAATATACGGGCCGATCGCCCGAGGGGCGGAAGGGGACCATCGCCTGCGCGCCGCAAGCAGCACACGTGATCTCGTAGTACTCGCGGTCGGTCCTGCCACCCCCTCGCCGCCTGGCACTGCGGCATGCCGGGCAACGGGCCGGTTCGTTCAGCAGGCCGCGAGACTGGTAGAACTCCTGCTCACCCGCCGAAAAGGTGAAATCCGCCCCGCACTCCCTACACGTGAGGGTCTTGTCGGCAAACACCATCTAAGACCTCCTTAAGGTTTCCGCTATCCGGGCTCGATGCTGTTTGCGACCAAGGCCCCTGCAAATGGTCCGCCTCGCGGAAACGGCATCAACCTAGGCTATAGCGTTGCTTGACGTATACTAGCGCACACTCTCTCGGGCTGTCAAGTGCATGTACTCGTCCACTACATATGAGACAGTTGGAGGTCCGGGGCGATCTCCGGATGGCAGTCTCTAAGATACTCCGCAGGCGTTCTCCATTGCAATGCTTGATGAGGGCGGATGTGGTTATAG
>QMOF01000060.1 GCA_003650185.1 Chloroflexota bacterium
GCTCCCAGCCCACACAGGAAGAAAATGAGGAACAGAATGATTTTTTGGCATACCCACGCTGGCAGGATGCGGCTGGCGGCGTCAATAAGCAGCCACAGGGGGGTGGAGGCTGCTATCCGCCATTCGTCCAACCCATAGAGCTTGCCTTCGATGGCTGTGTGGGGACCAAAGACCATGTCCAGGGTGAGAACGTAACCAGGGAGGAGGAGCACCCCCATGATGCCGAGAGACAGCAGTGAGTAGACCAGGTACGGGTAGCAGTCACGCCTGCGGGTCAGACGTTCCTTCGGTTCCCTCTTCATTGCCTTCCTTGGTTCTACTGATCACCTTGATCAGCAAAGCGAGTACCGCTCCAGACAGGAAGTAGAAGGCGTAAAGCGCGACCTGACCAGCCAGATCGGCCTTCTCCAGTGTCAAGGCTATCGCTGCTGCTGCCAAAAGGGCGATGCAGGTGCCGATAGCCAGCTCTGCTGCTGCATTTAGGAATCGGGAGAGGGCAGACGCCAGGTTCAAACTCTGGCCCGGCCCGGCCACTGATGGCCACATGCTTCGTCGCGTCCTGGGAGGCTTCGCTGGGCTGGCGTCGATTTGGAACAGCGGATGTATTGCTTTGCGCGCCGCGCCGCGCCGCGCCCGGCGCCTTCCCCGTATCCAGTCGTAGATGAAGTAGGCGATAGCCCCGGCCAACGAAACGATAGATACTATGGCTCCCCAGGTAAACCACGTCTGTGCCTTGTATTCTAGGGTTATTTGCAGTTCCCCGGTGTCCTCTATCCAGAAACCGTTGATTAGCGAATACAGCGGAATGCTTTCATACTCCCTGCCGTTGATCGTGGCTGTCCAGAGCGGGTCGTATGTCTCAGCGAACGAGAGCATGAAGGGAGCCGTGGCGTTCACTCTGAGGGTCCGCCTGGTGGGGCTTATCTCGGTATATTCGATGACCTCGGCTGGAGTGGCGGCGGACGTGAACAGATCGTCCACGGTCTGATGCTGCCCGTCCGTGGAGTAGAGCACCACCCTGTCGACTGCTATCGCTGGCTCGATCCTGAGGTCGTCGAGCCACCAGTAGCTGGTGGTGGCTGGGTTGCTCTTGACCAGCAACATCACCCGCAGGCATCGGGCCTCAGCCGGGGGAGCGAGGAGGGTGCTGAATTCGGTAAAACCGAATGACCCGGACTGACCTGCCATGAGCATGACTTCGGTGCCCACGGGCTCACCGTGCTGGTCGAAGTAGCGTATCTTGGCATGAAGCCCGTTGGCGTCTTGGGCCGCGAGCCGGAGGGCGCATCTGTATTCCTGTCCAGGCTCAATGTCGATGAAATCGGAGTGGGCGATCCTCCAGGCGACCGGGTCTCCCTGTGAGACCTCTGCCTTTAGACTGCTGTTCCCGCTGGCTGCTCGGGTGTTGTCCACGTGAACACTGAGGGCCGCAGGCGAGGCGCTCTTCCATGAGTTGCTCTGGCCTTCTTCGAAGCTCTGTACCACGACGGCGTCGACACACCCTGCCACCTCGATCCGGTGACTTCCCGCGGCCAGGTATTGCGGCTCCAGGTAGACCCACTCAAGCTGGCTGCCGCTGACGTTTGACGTCTTCCCGTCGACTGTGACGGAGGCATTGCCGCTGAGCCTCAAGGCGACTTCATAAAGCCCCTCACGCGGCAACGTCAGGTCTCGCCAGGCGGGACTGGAGCCCAGCATCAGTGTCTGCCCGTCAGAGCCTCCGCAGCTAAGGTCGGTCTCTGCCTCCAGGAGGTAAATGAACGTCTTGTCCTCCAGGAGCGCTTGCACTGAAGCTCGCACCCGTTCGTATTCCCCCTGGGGAATGAGGGCGAAGAAATTCACAACGTTGAATCCTCCCTTGCTCTGGATGGTCAGGCTATGTCCTCCCTGTCCCACTTCTGGCAAGAGAGTCTCATCCCAGGCGAACGAGTTAACCTGGTCTTGCGTGTCGATGGTCTTGACGATCTCGCCATCCAGGCGGATGCTGATCCCGCTGCCGTGGATATTGCCAAGGTACCGGCACAGGAGATAGAAAGGCCCGGCTGCATCTATGCTGAAGGGCATCTCCAGAGAGGCGCTGCCTCTGGTGAACGCGATGCCCTCACCGTAGTCGAATTCCCAGTTGCGAATACCCGCGGCCTCCAGGACTGGGTGCCACTCGCCGTGCGTTAAGTCGCACACGGAGGCTCTGGACCATGCCTTGTCGGCGTCTCTCTGGTACGTGTGTGAAAAGGGTGCAATGAAAGAGCTATGTTGGCACAGTTGCACCGTAAGGTCGGTGGAGATGTCACCCTTGGCGACGAGCAGGCTACTGTCCTGCAAGGCCGGCGGCAAGGCAAGGAAGTCCTGGGTGATGAAGACCGAGGCTCCATGCTGGTTGAGCCACTGTACCCCCTCAAGGCCGGTGTTGGTCAGACACAGGTTATCGACCACAGAGACCGGTGGGGCAGCCTCTCCATCGATCTGGAACAGAGACCATTCGCCCGAGCTGTAGAGTATGGTAAAACCGTCACTCTGGTTTAGCTGGGGGAGGACGCGGTCGTCGAAGGAACGCTGGGGTTCCGTTGCGTCGTTGTGGAAGACCAGGTATTTGACACCGAGCGGCATGAAGAGCGGGATGGCGTCGACCAGCTCGAGTTCGCCGTAAGCGTAGCTGTACAGATATGGCGTCACGTAGGGCGAACTCCAGCGAGGAGACATTGTGTCCTTGGTGCTCGACAGGACATCGAAGGGCTGCACATGTCCGCTGGCAGACCAGGTGAGAGGTCTCTCCTGGTAGGAGGGGTACCACAGGACTCGGTAGTCGTCGTCGAGGTCGGCCAGGAGTTGATTGATCTCGCTGTGCTCCTTCGGGATCTCTACCGGAGTATACACCTCGAACAGGCACTGGGAAGCTGTGGGTATGACGGCCACGGTAGCAGCGAAGAGGACGAGAATGACTGCTCTCTTGTGCGCTTTCAACAGGTATCCGATGAGTACCGCGAAGGGGAAGAACGCGTAGAGTTGCCATTTGGGCGGTGACCTGAACATCCATCCTACCGCTGGCAGGTCAAACAGCAGGGCGGAGTAGACGCCTCCAAGAAGCCCGCCTGTCCCCTGCGTCAGCCCCAGGAAGACAACGAGCAGTGCACCGTAGAAGACTTTGTCCTTGCCCTCAATTCTGCTGCACAGCAGTCCGTAGACGCCGAGCGTGAGCAGCAGCGTTGCGCTGAGCACCCAGATTACGAAATATGGGCGTGCCTCGGGGAAGTAGGAGTCCACCGTGGGCAGCACGTCTCTTGTGAACAGGAGCGTGTGGAAGAAATTGGAGCTGCTGAGGTACTCAACAGCCTGCTCCGTGAGGATGTAGTGGCCGGACTCAGCGGGTGAGAGTGCTCCGTTGCTGAGCGAGGCCATAATCAAAGGAACGACGAAGTAGCCGCCGAAGAGGGCGTAGATACCCACGGCCCTCAGGTAGACCCACAGGTGGCTCCTGCTGAGGTGCAGCATGGTATACAGGGTGAGTACCGTAAGACTGATGGCTACCACAAACGGGTGCACACTCACCAGGACCAGTATGGCTGAGGAGAGTATGATCAGCCTGAGTGACCTTGTCTGGAGACTCCTGATGTAGCATGTCAGGAGCAAGGGGAGCAGGGCGTATCCCCAGACGAGCGAGGACTTGTACAGGAAGTCCAGGGAGCAAATGCTTACGCCGTAGATGAGCGACACCAGCAGGCTGAGGGGGCGGTCCAGCTTGATTATCTTCCTGGAGAAGACGTAGAAGGACACCTGCGCCAGCAGGATGGGCAGGACGAGCATTATCTTGAGGACTGAAGCCACGCTGACGCCGCAGCTCACGAGAAGCATGAACGGTAGGCGCGGTGCCAGCCTGTATAGTGTTTCGAAGTTGTTCTGGGATGTAATGTCGTTCCAGAGGGGATAGTGATACCTGATGAAATTCTCAGGTTCGATAGGGAACGTGAAGTCCCAGAACAGTACGACCCCTGGCGAGAACAGGACCTTACTGAAAAGGACCGTATCAACTAGCAGGAAGAGGAGCAGAGGGGCAGCCCAGGTTGTGAGGAAGCGCTGTTCTCGGAATCGCATCAATTATGGCTCGTTTCACCTTTTCTGTCTGGAGGATCACCTCGTCGACTGTGAATGACTGTGCGCCTATGTTCTCCAGGAAGTCCCTGTTCTTTTGCTCGTACTTTATGCCGATGAGCGGCACGTGCGTCAAGTGGGCGAATACCTGGGAGTGAAGCCTCATTCCTATAACCAGGTCCATCTGGCCCAACAGGCCCATGAACTCGCGCGGTCGGGATTGACTCAGCAAGACCAGGCAATCGCCGTTCTCCATCCTGGACTTCAGTGCTTCGCCGAGGGCTGAGTCGTTCTCGGCGAGAGAGTTCGTCATGGCAAAGGGGAAGAACACGAACCTCACCCTGTGCCTGAGGACGTGGTCTAGCTGGTTGATGATCCTGGCGAAGGTCTCGACCAGCAGGGCGGTGGCAACGCGATCCTTCAACGGCTTGATGGACAGGCCTATGTTGATTTCGTCATTCGCTGCTCCCAGGGAGGGCTGGATGGCTTCCGGGCCGGAGAGGGAACCCTCGTCAGCCAGGAACAGCGCTAGATCGGGACATACGTGGACTTCCTTGAACCGCGTCAGACTCTTCAGGGTGGTTGCCGAGCTTTCGTCCCTGGCGCACACTAGGTTGGAGAACAACATGGACAGCCAGACAGACCACCTTTGCCAGGCAGGCGCTGTCGGGTAGATCCCGATGCCGACGTACGCCACCTTCTTGCCCAAAACCCTGGCCCCGAGCGCACAGTAGGGCACCAGCTTGGCCAGCGGGCCGGTGTAGCCGCTGAACATGCCGCCACCTCCGACCACAACCAGGTGGCAGCGCAACAGCTTGAGAAACAGGTGGCCGGTCCTTCTGATGGGCAATGCGTGCAGGTTCCGTCTGTCATGGAACTGGTACAGGTTGGCTGCGTTGCGTACCGGGACGTAGAACTCCACCTCCGCGTCGCCGTGGGCGGACCTGGCGGCCTTCTCGATTATGTCGAGCAAAGAGCAAAGGATAGCCTCGTCGCCTATGTTCCTGTTCCCGTAGTTGCCGACGACCAGCACCCGCAAGCGGCGTGGAGTCTTTGCCAGCAGAGGCAGCAGCAGGCTTATGTACCTGGCCCTCTGCTCAGACAGATCGACAGACCCGCCCATTGGCCACCTTCTCCAGCACAGCCCTAAAGTCCTCTGCGCTCTTGTCCCAGTTGAACTTCGAAGACCATTCCACGGCGTTAGCGCTCATTGTTCCCCTTAATTGCGCCTCTGTCAAGACCAGGACTATGGACTTGGCCAGCGCATCCAGGTCGCCGCTGGGAACCAGCAGTCCCGTCTCTCCGTGCTGAATCGAATCCCTCAGGCCAGGGACGTCGTAGGCTATCGCCGGCGTCCCGCAGGCATTGGCCTCTATCACCGATATGCCCCACCCCTCCTTTGCCGAGGGAACCACGAATACCCACGCTGCCTTCAGTATCTCCGCCTTCTCCCTCTCGGAGACCTCCCCCCTGAGCGTCACAGAGGACTTGGCTGGGGAGCCTTCCACCTCCTTTTGCAGATCGGTGTAGTCTCCTCTCCCGGCGATGAGCAGCTCCGCTTCAGGCACGGCTCTCTTGACGGCCCTGAAGGCGCGTATCAGGTGCTCTACCTGTTTGTACTTCTTGATTCTTCCCACATAGGCTACGAGAGGTGTTGGCGACTTGGTGCCACAGCCCAAGACAGCGTGGTCTACGGCATTGTAGACGGTGTGGACTCTGTGCCCGTTTACCCCGAATTGGGCAAGCTCCTGGAGTGAGCTTGGTGATACGGTTACCACCGGGATCCGGCGATAGACCAGCGGGATACTCCTCTCGGCGAGCCAGCCAACGATGGCAAGCGGGAGTGGCAGCTCTTTGAAGAACACCTCACTCCTGGCCAGGTGATGGATGATAGCCACTTTGGGTTTGCGCGAGAACAGAGGTGTAAAGAACGGCACACCGTTTATGCTGTCGATGACTATGTCGCAGGACTTCCTTGACCTCAGTAAGTAGTCCAGCATGGCACGAACGTAAACGAAGAACGCCCCGCCGCACCTCCTTATTCTGATGCCGTCTATCTCGTCCGTGGGCTGGCAGCCCTTGTAGCTGCCGCAGAACAGGACCACCTCGTGCTCGGTGGCCAGCCTTCTGGCGATCTCGTGGAGGTAGAGCTCAGCGCCGCCGGCCATCGGATGCGTGATATCGCGCCAGTTGAAACAGAGGATCCTCATCTGGGCCTAACCCGGTATCTAGTCGCCAACGCGGTCTACATGCGGTTCCAGGCGCCGTTCCTGGCCTTCGCGGCCCGAGCGGCGTCCAAGCCATCGCACCTTCAATAGCGCCATGAACATGGCTGGGACCACCGCCTTGAGATTCAGGGTGGAGCCGACCTTGTCCTGCCACGTTATAGGCACTTCCTTCACCTGATGACCGCTGTTGCAGAGCCGGTAGAGCAGTTCCACGTCGAAAGCGAAGTTGGTCACCTGCAGGCTGGGCAGGACGCGGTCGATAGCCTGCTTCCTAAACACCTTGGCGCCACACTGGGTGTCTTTGAACGGCAGGTGCAGCAGGAGCCTCACCAGAAAATTGAACCCTCTGCTCGCAATCCTCCTGCTCAGGGGTTGCCTTGTGACCACGTTAGATCCACGGACCCATCTTGACCCTATAACCCCGTCGCATCCTTCCAGTGCGATCACCAGCTTTTCAAGCTCTGCTGGTGCGGTGGCGCCATCGGCGTCCACAAAGGCGACCACGTCGCCTCGGGCCATCCTGAAGCCCTCTATGACTGCCCCTCCCTTGCCAATTCGAGCCTTAAACTCTCTCGAGCTTACCTGGGGGAACCTGAGGTGACATTCTTTCACTATCTGGGAGGTCTGGTCCGTGCAGCCGTTGGGCACTATGATGATCTCGAAGTCCTGTCCGTATTGCCGGGAGAAGTGGCGGATGTACTCCTCCACTGTGGCGGCGATTGTGCTCTGTCCGTTGTAGGTTGGGACTATTATAGACAACATTGCTTTATCACCTCAGGCACATGGGCGATATCTGGCATTGACCGCTGCATTCATACACAGTGGCAACGTGAAGAGAAGACAGAAGCAGTCAGACAGAAGGACTATGTTCACCAACTGGTCGATGCCGGAGTGATACATAAGTATGAGGCCCACCTGAAGCGAAGCCGCTGCAAGAAGGCTGACGGCTACCTCTTTGGCGCGATTAAGCGCCAGCAAGTAGTGAATGACCAGGAACAGAACGACAGACAAGAGCATGGCCAGGGCATACTTCACCAGACTGGTCGAAGTGATGGCATACTTGCCTTGCAGGATCACGTCGGTGACGAAGTGCGGAAACAGGACGTAGGTGGCTAATACGGCACCGCCTATGAGTGTGACGTAAAGCATTGCTCTTTGCAGCAGCCGCCCGTGAGCGCCGCCCGTCTCGAAGAGCTCGGAGGCCTTGGGGAACATGGCTGCTGCTATGCCGGCAGGGGCGAACAGGGCTACCTTGCCGGCAACGGAGATAGCCGAGTAGGTGCCGGCACTATCCGCCTCCAGGTAGTGCTTGGCCAGCACGACATCCACGTTGGTCAGGACGGCAAAGCAGACCAGGGCTACCAGGGACAGCCCGGTATACGACTTCAGACCGCTGACACTGACTGGCTGGTGGCTTACCCGGGCAAATCCCCGGAGAAAGTAGGTGGTCACCAGGAGTGCTGCGCAGTAGGCCAGCACGATGGGCAGCAACCCACCATAGACGCCCAGGCCGAGCCAGACGAACAGGACGGCGAGTGAGAATCTGAGGAAAGCCAGGAGGCTATTACTGAAACCCGAGGGTATGAACTGCTGTAGCCCTCTCAGGGCGCCGTTATTCACCGGAAGGGCGAAGGCCATGATGAAAGCGGCAAAGAGCAGCACGGCGTAGAGGTTGTCGTCTATTCTCAGAAGGTTGCAGACCAGGGGTGACAGTGCTGCTGAGACAGCGAAAGCAGCCAGCCCGACAAGCAGCATCCCCTTCAGCGAAGCGCTCCATAGATAGCTCGCTTTGCCGATGCTGCCCTGGGCTTTGAAGGTGGAGACGAACTTAGTCATGGGGGTCTGCAGGGCCTGAGTCAGCCACCACACGATCATAAAGAGAGAGAAGAGACTGAACAGCGTGCCGAAATCTGCCGGGCTGAGCATTATGCCCATCGATATCTGGTAAAGGTAGTTGAACAGGCCAGTCAACAGGCCAAAGATGACCATGATCAGCCCGTCTCTGGCCATGTCGTCCTGCATGAGCCTGTCCTTTGCCAGGAGCAGTCTGTCTTTCAGCCCGAGCGCGGGCTGTGCCTCTTCAATCGGTATCAGGCCGTCCTGCTGCACGTGTTCGTCCCACGAGATTAGCTCCCCGGCGTGCCACGTTGGCTCTTGCTACCGCCAGCAACTGGCCGGGTGGCATCCCACTGCGCTTGCTGATGATAAAGAGAGACGCAATAGCCACGGCTGCCAGCACCCCGAGGACGACCCATAAGATCATTGCCCAGCTAGTGCCTTTGGCTACACTAAAGGCCAGGCTGGCGGCTTCACCCACGTTGCCAGCGCTATCGACAGCCCTCACTTCGAAGACATGGTCACCATATGAGAGCGCATCAGCATCTTCGACGGTGAAGGTGGTGTTGTTGCCGATGCTGGCGAAGTCGCCTGAGTCCAGTCTCACCTGGTAGGCTGCGGTCCCTGAGACAGCATCGGTAGCGGCGTCCCAGGTGAAGGTGGGAGTGGTATCATCGGTGGGACTGGTCCGGGCTAGGTTGGTGGGTGCCGGGGGTGGAGTGGTATCAATGGTGAAGTCCAGAGTGGCGCCCTCGCCTTCGTTGCCAGCGTTGTCCACTGCCCGTACTTCGATGGTATGGCTGCCGTCGCCAAGGGCATCATCGTCAGCTACGGTGAAGGTGGTCACGTCGCCGATGTCGGTGAAACTGCCGGAGTCTATGCTGACCTGGTACGAGGCCACCCCTGTGCAGGTGTCGGTGGCTGCATCCCAGGTGAAGGTTGGCGTGTTGTCCCGGGTCGGTGTAGTCCTGGCCAGGTTGGCTGGGGCTGAGGGACCGGCGATGTCGGTTGTGTTGAACGTGAGGTCTGCTGACGTTGCCAGGTTACCGGAACCATCAGCGGACTTCACCCGATATTGATAGATGGTGCTCGATTCGAGGCCGCTAAGAGAGATGCTGTGATCGAACACCAGTGCGGAGTCTTCGGTCACACTGGTCTCAGAGCCAGTGCTGGGCTTGTACTCGACCCGGCTGGTGGCAGGCTCATCCGTGCTCCAGCTTATAGTCGCCGTGGTGGTAGTGATGGTACTGACGGTGATCCCCGAAATAACGGGCGCGGTGGTATCGGAAAGCGTGGTGAAGGTCTGGTCGGGCGATATCGTCATGTTCCCCGAAGCGTCGGCCGACTTCACCCGATAGTGGTAGAGTGCGTTGGGTGCCAGGCCAGCCAGAAACACGTTGTGGCTGGTGACCAGGTTGGGGTCCGCCGGCGAACTGGAGCCGTAAGAGGTGGTTGTCCCGTACTCCACTTGGCTATCGGCTGCTTCGTTGGTAGTCCAGGTTATGAGAGCAGTGGTAGAGGTAACACCGGACGCAGTGATATCGGAGATGACTGGCTGCGTGATATCCGCGGCCGTTGTGAACCAGTACTCGGCCGACACCGCCTCGTTCTCGTAAGCGTCCTGAGATATCACCCTGTAGTAATACCTGGTGTCTGGCAACAGCCCGCCCAACGCATAGCTATGGCTGCTGAGCAGGGTGGTGTCTGCCACGCTGGTGGTGTCGTAGTTGCCGTGAGTGGTGGAGGTGGTGCCGTATTCAACTTGAGACGTAGCTGGCTCATCGGTGTCCCAGGTAATGGTGGCTGTCGAGGTTGTAGCGATGGTGGTGGCAGAGGGGGACACGCTCGATATCACCGGAGCCGTGGTATCTGACAGCGTAGTGAAGGTGAAGTCGCCAGACGACTCTTCGTTCCCGGACGCGTCCGCTGACTTGACCCGGTAGTGGTACGTGGTACCCGGGGTCAGCCCGCTGAGCACAACGACGTGCGCCGTGCTGTCAGCCGTGGTATCGGCAGGTGTTGGGGCACTGTTCCCGTATGAAGCGGATGTCCCATACTCCACGTTGCTTGTGGCCACGGCGCTGGTGTTCCAGGTTATGGTGGCGCAGGTCAGGGTGATGCTGGAGGCGGTTACTCCGGAGATGGTGAGGGCTTTGGTTGTGAATGAGTACTCAGCCGAAGTGGTCTCGTCGGTGCCGTCTGAGGACTTGACCCGGTAGTAGTAGGTAGTGCCGTTGACAAGTCCGCTGAGGATTACCGCGTGGCTGGTGTGATCAGCCGTGGTGTCGGCAGGGGTTGGGGCGGTCTCGGTGTAGACGCCGCTGGTGGTGCCGTACTCCACGTTGCTGGTGGCGTTTGTGTCGGTTATCCAGGTGATGACGGTGCTGTCCTCTGTGACGCTGCACGCCTGGACGTTAGAGACCACCGGCGCGGCTGCCTGCGCTGGAACAGGAGTCAAAGAGCAGAGAAGCAATGCCAGGACGAGAGAAGACACTAGAGCAGTTCGGACAACATTCACTGCGTTCCTCCAGCATATTGCTTGTCTGGGACGAAAGCGCGCATCCCACCGTCTGTCAACGCGGTGCGTAGGCCACGGTTTCTCCCCGCATATGTGCTACGTGGTGACGAAGCTGTACTCAACCGATACCGATTCATTGGTGCTCGCATCCTGGGATATGACCCGATAGTAGTAGGTAGTACCAGGCTCGAGCCCGCTCAGCACGATGCCGTGGCTGAGCCGCAGAGTGGCGTCCAGAGC
>QMOF01000061.1 GCA_003650185.1 Chloroflexota bacterium
CACGTGAACCCGTGGTGGCTCTTCGCCTCGGAACTTCACAGCGTTGCCGACCAGGTTCTGCAGCAACTGTACCAGTTGCCCTCCGTCAGCCATAACAGTGGGCACGGGATCGTGGGTGACCGTAGCGCCGCTCTCCTCGATGGCTATCTGCAAATTGGCCAGCGCCTGTTCCAGCACCTCCTCGCAGTCCGTCGGCTCGAACGGCTTGCCACGGGTGCCAACACGGGAGTAGGTCAGCAGGTCGTTGATCAGCCCCTGCATGCGCCTGGCGCCGTCCACGGCGTAAGCGATGAACTCATGCGCGTCCTCATCGAGGCTGTCCTTGTAGCGACGGGCCAGGAGTTGGACGTAGCTCGATATCATGCGCAAAGGCTCTTGCAGGTCGTGTGAGGCGACATAGGCAAACTGCTCCAGCTCGGCGTTGGAGCGCGACAGCTCGGCCATGGCCCGGCTCAGGTCCTCTTCCGCCTGCTTGCGGTCGGTGATGTCGCGCAGATTCACCACAATGCCCTGGACCGCAGGCTCGTCGAGCAGGTTGTTGGCCACCGCCTCGCAAACGCGCCACGAGCCATCCTTGTGCCGGAGGCGCACCTCGGTCGCAGGCGCAATTCCCCCGTCCCGGAGCAACTGGTTAAGGGCGTCGGCCACCTTGTTTGAATCGTCAGGGTGAATGCAGTCCCACATTCTCTGCCCGATCCGCTCCTCCGCCGTATACCCGAGCAGACGTTGATGGGATGGGCTATGATAACGGACCGTCCCGTCGCGGTCCACAATCACGATAGCGTCGGAGGCATTCTCTATCAGGGCGCGGAAGTACTTCTCTTCCCGGCGCAGGGCTTCCTCGGCCCGCTTGCGCTCGGTGATATCACGGATGACCATTAATAGCTCGAAGGGCTGGCCGTTGGGGTTGGGGAGGTAGGAAATCGTGACCTCGCCCCACACCGTATGGCCGTCCTTGTGGTAGAACTCGAGCTCCAGCGGGATGCTGGCGAACCGCTCTCTCTTCTCACCCTCCAGCGACGTCCAGTTTAACAGGGCGTTGGCCGCGGCCTCCAGTGAAGCGGGCGTCAGTGACTCCTCGGCCCCTCGGTTCATGGACTCCTCAACGCTGAAGCCCATGAACTTCTCCATAGAGGGACTGACATAGGTGGGCCGCATTTGCAGGTCTGTGCACAGGATGACGTCACTCACATTCTCAGTGAGCAGGCGGTAGTGCCTTTCGCTCTCCCGCAGGGCCTCCTCGGCTGCTCTGCGATCGCTGATATCGCGGGTGACCCCCAGGTAGCCGACAAGCCTTCCCTGGGAATCACGCAGGTAGCTGATGCTGTTCTCGGTCCATATGGTTGAGCCATCCTTGCGATACAGCTCCAGCTCCAGCGTGACCGTCCTGTGAGGATCGTCCCCGGAAGCCTCCTTGGCCCGCTCCTCTGCCATGACCTGCATGACCAGCTCCAGGGATGCCGGGGGTAGTCTCTGCTCTAGCGGTGCGTTGGCCATTTCTTCAGCAGTATACCCCAGCAGGCGAGCGATGGAAGGGCTGATGTACAGGTTCTTCAGGCCTGTGTCCATGGTCCATATGACATCCGAGAGGTTCTCGGCCAGCAGGCGGTAGCGCTCCTCGCTCTCCCGCAGCGCCTGCTCAGCTTCTCTGCGCTCGGTAACGTCATGGGCCACGGCAATGAACTCGACTATTTCGCCGTCGCGCACCCGTGGCCTGCCGGCGATTTCCAGCAGCCTGTATTCGCCTGACTTGCACAGGATGCGGGCTTCGAAGCGTTGGCAGTCTATCTCGCCTTCCACCGTGGCGCGAAACAGCTCAGCTATCATGGCCAGGTCATCGGGGTGAACGTAAGAGGCAAACTGCGCACCGATCAGCTCATCGCGCGACCAGCCGGTGATCCTGGTGATAGCCGGGTTCGCCGATGTAACGGTGCCGTCCGCGGTCACGGTGATAATGGCTTCCAGGATGCCTTCGAAGAGGCCGCGGTACCGCCCCTCGGACTCTCGAAGTAACTGCTCGGCCTTCTTGCGCTCGGTGACGTCCCGCGTGATTGAGAGGACAGCCGGTCTACCCATGTACTGGATAACCACGGCGGATGCTTCGATCTCCTTCACCGTGCCGTCCTTGCACCGTATCTTGGTCTCGCTTACCGGCGAGGCGTCTTCGCCGGAGAGACGCGCCCTATACCTGGTAACGGCTGCGCCCCTGCATTCAGGCACGATCATATCTGCGAAGGGCATACCCACCAGTTCCTCTACCGGATAGCCGGTGATCCCGGCATGGGCCCTGTTGGCAAACACGACGACGCCGTCCTGGGCAATGACCACTCCGTCTGTGGCCTGTTCCACCACGGCTGCGTACTTGGCCTCCGATTCCCGCAGGGCTTCCTCTGCCTCCCGCCGGTCCGTGACGTCGCGCATGTTGATCACGACGCCACCTACCGTCAGGTCCTCAAGCATGTTGGTGGCTGTAGCCTCCACCACACGATAGGAGCCTTCGTTGACCCGGACACGTACCTCGATGCACAGTCTGGCGCCTGGGCTCCGCAGCAGCCGATCGAACGCCTCTGCCACTTTCGGCACGTCGTCGGGGTGGATGCTGTCGAAGAGGCCGCCGCCGATGGCCTCATCAGGCGTGGTCCCGAGCACTCGCTCAACCGACGGGCTGGCATAGCACGTCTTTCCATCGGCGTCCAGAATAACGGTGACGTCCGAAGAGTTCTCAATCAAGGCCCGGAACCGTCTCTCGTTCTCCAGCAACGCTCTGTGGGCCCGCTCGCGCTCCGTTTCCTCCCGTTTAGCCTCTTCCTTTGCCCTGGCCAGACCGGCGCTCAGCTCCGAGACCCGCCTCTCCAGCTCAGCACACCTCTGTCGCAGCCTGTCCTCTTCCCGCTGGCGGCGGCTTATGTCACGGGCCACCGCCAGGACCAGGCGGTGGCCCTGGGTCTCCAGGGGAAAGGTGCTCAGGTCTACCATGATGCGGCTCCCGTCCTTCAGGTTCAGGACGAACTCGTCGGGACCGGCTGGCTGCCCCTGGGCGTTTCTGGCCAGTGAGTCCTCCACCCTGGGGAGCTCGTCTTCAGAAAGCAGTCCCAATCGTAGCAGGTTCTTTCCTACCAGCTCATCCCTGCCGCAGCCGAGCATCTCCTCCGCAGCCCTGTTGATATCGATGATGTTCCCTTCCAGGTCTTGCAGGTAGTAGGCGTCGGGCGACAGGTCGAAAAATACCCTGAGCCATCCTTCCAGTCTGTCTGCCTGCTCCGAGACCGCTTCTCTCTTCGTACCAGGGTCCTCGTGGTCATTGGGCACAGGCAGGTCTCCTTCGGGTACAATCATGTGCTCTCCTTCTTTGTCGACGGGAGTGTAAAACGAAACGTGGCGCCTTTTCCTACCTCTGACTCCACCCAGATGCGCCCCCCGTGGCGCTCCACGATCTTCTTGCACACCGCCAGGCCGATGCCGGTACCAGGGTACTCGTCCCTGCTGTGCAGGCGTTGGAACAGAATGAATATTCGGTCGCAGTACTCGGGAGATATCCCGATGCCGTTATCACTCACCGAGAACACCCACATGTCGCCGGCCTGCTCGGCGCCGATGTGGACGCGAGGAGGCTCGTCTCGGCGGAACTTGAGGGCGTTGCCGACCAGGTTCTGCAGCAACTGTACCAGTTGCCCTTCGTCAGCTACAACCGTGGGCAAAGGACCGTGGGTGACCGTAGCGCCGCTCTCCTCGATGGCTATGTGCAAATTGGCCAGCGCCTGTTCCAGCACCTCCTCGCAGTCCGTCGGCTCGAACGGCTTGCCACGGGTGCCAACGCGGGAGTAGGTCAGCAGGTCGTTGATCAGCCCCTGCATGCGCCTGGCGCCGTCCACGGCGTAGCGGATGAACTCGTCAGCCTCCTCATCGAGCTTTCCCTCGTAGCGTCGTGCCAGCAGTTGCAGGAAGCTGGACACCATCCGCAGGGGTTCCTGAAGGTCATGTGAGGCGACGTAGGCGAACTGCTCCAGCTCGGCGTTGGAGCGCGACAGCTCGGTCATGAGCTGGGTCAGCTTCTCCTGCGATTGCTTTCGTTCGGTGATGTCCCGTATGATGGCCATGTCTGCCGGTTTTCCTTCGAACTGAATGCGTCCGGCGGATATCTCCACCTCGAAGGGGCTGCCGTCTTTCCGCAGCAGCCTGGCCTCGTAGAGAGAGGGGACCTCTTCGCCCGCCTGGCGGGCGGCATACGTCTGTGCAATTGTATCCCTGGACTCCGGGGCCACCTTCTCCATGAAGGGCGTGTCCAGTACTTCCTCCACGGTGTAGCCGACCATGTTTACCAGGGCCTGGTTGACAAACTTGCACAGGCCGTCCTGGAGAATGATCACCCCGTCTATCGCCTGCTCCACCAGCGCGGAGTATTTCTGTTCGGATTCCCGCAGCGCCTCCAAGGCCTGCTTCCGCTCGGTGACGTCGCGGATGACCATCACCATCTCGGAGGGCTGACCAGCAGAGTTGCACAGGAAAGAGACAGTGACCTCGCCCCACACCGTGTGACCTTCCTTGTGGTAGAACTCGAGCTCCAGCGGGATCCTGGTGAACCGCTCCCTGGCCTCATTGTTGAGGGACGCGGCCTTGGACAGCACCCTGGCGGCCGCCTCCAGTGAATCAGGCGTTAGTGCCTCCTGAGCCCCTCTGTTCATGGACTCCTCAACGCTGAAGCCCAGGAATCTTGTCATGGAGGGGCTGACATAGGTGGGCCGCATTTTCAGGTCTGTGCACACGATGACATCGCTCACGTTCTCAGTGACCAGCCGGTAGCGCCTTTCGCTCTCCCTCAGGGCCTCCTCGGCCCACCTGTGCTCGCTGATATCCCGGACTACGCTCACCACGAATTGAAGCTTGCCCTCTTTCTTTATGGGCACCCAAGAATGCGACACCCATTTTGCCTCGCCCCCTTTGGTCTGAATACGGTACTCCAGGTTGAGACGACGACCGTATTTCACGGCTCGCGAACAGGCCCGGCTCACTCTATCGCGGTCGTCAGGGTGGGGTATTGACAGCTTCTTGCCCAGCAGCTCATCGGGGTTGTAGCCGAAGATTTTGCGGCAGGCTGGGTTCAGGTAGGAGACCTTGTGGTCAGGCTGGGTGACCATGATAACGTCGTCGATATTATCCGCAATGAGCCTGTATGTTTCCTCACTCTGCCAGAGTGCCTCTTCCGCCTGCTTGCGCCCGGCGGTGTCACGCACCAGTCCCACAAGGGCAGGCCTGCTGCCATACTGGGCCACGGCAGCATGCACTTCGACGCGTTTACGGGTCCCGTCCTTGCGCCGCATCTGCACTTCGTACGTCGAGGGCCCTTTTTCTTGTCCGGTGATGCGCTTCTTGTACCCCTGGGCAGCCAGTTGCCTTTGCTCCGGGGCGACCAGCGTCAAGAAGGGCATGCCTTGCAGGTCCTCGATGGTGTAACCGGTGGTCTCCGCCAGGGCCGCGTTGGCATACTTGCACAAGCCATCCTGGATAATGAACATCCCGTCGCTTGCCTGCTCTACCAGGGCCGAGTACCTGGCTTCGCACTCCTGCAAAGCATCTTCGCTACGCCTGCGATCGGTCACATCAGTGATTACCACCTGCCTGGCAGGTTCATCCATGAAAGTGACTGCGGTCTCTCTTACCTCGACGTCGCGCACCTCGCCATCAGCACGAAACAGTTTTTCAGCTCGGCACTCCCCATCCACCACAGTGGTCGCTCCGTGACCCCGCCCCTTTGGCCCTTTCCTGGAGCGAGGGCGCACGAAGCTGTGTATCGACTCGTCGATCAGGTCCTGTGGACGGTCGGCACCCAGCAGGCTGACGCCGGCGGCGTTCACCCAGGCGATCTTACCCCCTCTGTGTATCACCACTGCGTCTGGGATGCTGTTTGCCAGGCAGAAGTAGCGTACCTGCAGCTCTTTGGCGGCCTCCCCGGTGCGCTCGGGGCATCCCAGGACAGCTTCTGCCGCTTCGCCCGGGGCTTGACCCCACTCATAGATGGTAGCAGTCCTTCTGCTGTTCCCCATGGCTCCACCGTGTCACGTGGCCTTCTGGCGGCATTCGCAATGTCGCCGGCCGGAGCACTTTCAACAGCCTCTCACGGCTAATGCCCCGCGTGTCTCGGCCCTCGTGCCTCGAAGGGCTCGTCACGGCATCAGCTATCCCTGGTCTGTGGGGGGGTCGGATTCGGAAGCAGGGGTAGCATGCGCCGGTCCCACACATCTCCGCCACAAGCGAACATCCCGGCGAACCCGGTACGCCCAGACAGGGATGATCATAGGACAGCCGTTCGTATTGAGGCAATGGGGCTCCTACCAAGTTTCGTTGGGAGCAACCACCCAAAATGGCACCTGAAGCTGGGACGTACTCCCACCACGGCGAAGACGATCGCCTTCCCTGCACGTCAGGTCACGGACCTGGGTGCAACGTCCGTGTTGACGCAGTGCATTGGGGCGGAGCGGTCTACCACTCTTCTGGCGTTATGCCAAAGCCGTCCATCACCTCTGCGGGAACGGTGATGGTGACCTTGCCCTCCCTCTCGTATCGTTTGAGCTGCCTGCGAAGCATCACAGCCAGAGCCTTGGCGTCCTGGTAACTCAGCTTTACCACGAGAGACTTATCGGTTTCCACGTTCTCATCGAGAGGCGTCGCCCCAAAGGTTATGGCCACACCCAAAGGGCTGGTCCTGATGCTGAAATATGCCGCCGCCAGTTCGTTCATGTGGACCTCCTTCGGCTTTTCGCGGACCACGCTGGCACTGTGCCAGAGCACAGGCATGGGCGGCCCGGGGAACAATATGGCTGCTCCACCACCCAGACCGGTTCTCCACGACCTGCTATTATAGCTTTTTCGCCGCTGTTTGTGGCGTGGGGATGTGGGGTGGGCCGAGACCCTCCGGCTCTCATTTGGGTGCTAACCCCCAGGTCAACTGGGTGGTTACCTTGTTGCCACGTCTTCCTCCCTTACCTAGTATCCGACCCAAGGTGCAGTGCCGGAGGCAAGGCGCCAGTAACGGAGGGGGACTCAGGAAAACCGCAGGGGATGGATTCCTGGAGCGCACAAGTCTTCGTCGTCCCGGGTGTTCGTCTCGACCACTTCCTGGCCGAAGTAGATCATCCTTTGACATCAGGCCGCCGTTGTAGCTGCCTGAACTGCTGGTCTGTCAGCCGGGCAGCTAACAACGCTAGCAGATAGAGGAGGAGCAAATGGCAGTCAGAGCAAAGGTGGCTGCAGCCATCGAACCTCCGGCGAGGGTGGCCTCGCACAAGTTGCTTTCATTTCAGGTCAGAGTGGTGGACAGGTGGGTGCCCGATAGCTTCCTCCGCTTCTCTATCAGGCTGATCGACAACCGCGTGCCAGCCAGGTTGATTTCCACAGTTGTCAACGGCATGGGCAATCACGTGCCCAGCAGGGTCCTCACCGGCGTCATCACCGCCGCCGACGAGTACGTACCGGACGCCGTGTCCAACTCGAGGAAGGTCTGTGCCGTATTGGCCGGGCTTGGCAAGTACGTACCTGATCGAGTGATTCCTCCGGAATCATCCGAAAGATGGGAGAACGTGAAGCTCAGGTTTCACATCCCGACGCTGGTGAACGGCAGGGTGCCATAGCTTTCAGGCCGGTGGCAGCGAGAGGGCCTCTCACCGCCGCATCAGGTCACCATGCTTGTCCGTGAGCCGCAGCGAAGAGGGCTCTCCCGGCCTCGATTGCCTCGGGGGGCAGCGGATTCACCCTCCCCAGGACTCTGGCCCAGATGTAGGTCATGGCAGCCCTCTCCAGCAGCTCGGAGGCAGTCAGTGCCTCCTGCATGTCCCTGCCCACAGCAAGAGCCCCGTGGTTTGCCATCAGCACGGCGTTTCGTGGCCCCAGCGCCTTGAGCACGTTCTCCACCAGGTCCGTGCTTCCCGGTGGGGCGTAGTCAGCCACTCTTACCTCCCCGCCCAGACAGGCAACCTGTTCATCAAGGACGGGTGGGATTTCCAGCCCGGCAACGGCGAAGGCACAGCCGAATACCGGGTGGGTATGGATAACCGCGTTTATACCGCTGCGCCTCTTGTAGACGCCAATGTGCAGCATCTTCTCAATGGAGGGCTCAAGGTGGCCTTCAACCCGGGCCCCGTTGAAGTCGAGGACCACTATGTCATCAACACCAAGCGCATCGTAGCGGCAGGCGGTGGGAGTGATGCCGACCAGTTCACGCCCGCCTGGCTCGGACAGTCGCATACTCACGTTGCCTGATGTGCCTACTACCAGGCCCTTTCGGGCCAGGTGCCGTACCGCCTCAAGCACCGCGTGCTTCTGTTGCTGCCATGCGCTCATATTGCTGGCTCCTGGAGGAGGGGTCGCGGGCGTGCCATTATCAGGCGATTACCGCTGAAACAGCCTCTGCCTCAGGATACTGAGGTTGAGGACGTCTTCCTTGTTGTACTCCAGCAGCAGACCCAGGGCCTGCTGGTCACCGAACTCGCGATACCGCTGCCACAGCAGCACCGCGTCAAACCCGCTGAGCCCCTTGAGCTGCCTCGGGATGCCCAACTGTACCTCCACAGCTTTGAAGCCGCCGAACAACCTCCTCTTCCAGCATTCATACATCAGATCGTGGTGCCGATACAGCTCGGCCAGGTTCACTCCCAGGCAAGCGCGTATGAAAGGGATATCGAACCTGCTACCGTTGTACGTGTAGATAGTCTCGGCGCCTTGCAAGGCTCCCAGCAGGTTCAGTCTGTTAGCCTCCTCGCCCACGAGCTGGACCAGCTTTCCGGCCATTCCGTCGTACAGCCAGACGCCGATAACGGTTATGCCGTCATAGTAGGAGGACAGACCGGTGGTCTCGATATCCAGGTAAGCGTCCATCGATGGTCCAGTACCCCAGCAAGATTCGAAGATTGGCTGCGACCCAGCCCCACGCGCTTTCCGTCCTGCGCGACAGGGCTATCGTAGCCCACCAACTATATAATGTCAAAAACCGTCAGGCGCCCGGTCCGCTGAGATATCTTTGTGATGGCCTGGTACGTCTCCGATAGGGTAACGAGACCCCCTTCTGCTATGCTATGTGTCAGCGTCTGGCACTGCCTCTGGGAAGCGCGGAGAGGGACGCCGCCAGGTGGCATCCATTGTTTCACCGCCGTTTCGGTAGTACCCGCAGGCTGTCTGCAAAGCTCGCACAGACGGATAGCGTGGGTCCGGAGAGAGGCAGACCCGAAAGAGCGAAACGCGGTGCCATTCGCAACCACGCCGAGGTGGAGGGAGAGAGACATGAGACGCCAACTGTTTGCCAGCCTCATTCTGGGCCTGATCGTGCTGCCGGAACCCATAACCAGTGCCGTTGGGTTAGGAGCCGTCTGTGTGAGCCTGCTGCTGCGCAACAGGCGAGCGTGGGGCAACCCCGGCTGCCTGGCAAGGCCTCGATTCGCCAGTGAACTGGCGCTGGAGGGCGAAGCAGCGGAGAGCGGGCCAGCCCTGTTGCCCTGAGCCCTGTAGCAGACCCGCGCTATCCTGACCGCCGACGCGAGGCCAACACAGACAACCATTACAGCTTGAAACAGCTTCCTGAAACAGCTTTGCCCCCACACCTCTGCGCCGTTCACCACCAGTCCAGGCAACAGGGCGAGGCGGCGCCATCCACCCGAACTGTAAAATGGCCAGAGACCCCACCGCCGAAGGTGCCCCCCGCAGGTGCTCTCCCTTTCCGGAAGAGAAGCGGTCCGGCTGGTGTCGTGCACTAAGGGCCCAAAAGAAAAGGGCCACCAGCACGAGTCCGGCGGCCCTTCCTGTCAGTCCTTCGCAGGCGTGACTGACTACTTCATCATCGATGTGGACAGGAGGCGCATGTTGGTTGGACGACGCATAAAGGCGGGAGTCTCCAGCCGCGTCTCATCGGACTCCAGTTCCCTAATCAACACACGGAACTCCTCGTCCCTCTGCTGAGCCTCCTTTGCTTTCACCGGGGTGAAGCCGGTGGCCACCATGGTGATGGTCACGTCGTCACGCAGTTTGGGATCAACATTGACCCCGAAGATGACCATTGCCTCCTGGTCTACCTCCGCCCTGATGACGTTGGCTGCCTGATTGACCTCGGACAGAGTCAGGTTGGATGGCCCGGAGATGATATACAGCATGCCCTTGGCCCCGCTGATTGGCACTTCCAGGAGTTGACTGGAGATAGCCGAGCGGGCGGCATCAACCACCCTGTTCTGTCCGCTGCCGTGGCCGATGGAGAGCCAGCAGGGGCCGGCGCCCTTCATGATGGCGCTAACGTCGGCAAAGTCAAGGTTTATCATGCCGGGCACGGTGATGACTTCGCTGATGGCACGGACAGCAACCATCAGCACATCGTCCGCCGTCTTGAAGGCGTTGTCCACAGTCATCTTGTCGCCGATGGTGCTGAGCAAGCGGTCATTGGGGATGACGATCATGGCATCCACTTCTTTTTCCAGCTCGTCGATGCCCTGTTCGGCAATCTGGGTGCGATGACCCATCTCGAAGTTGAAGGGCTTGGTCACTATGGCAATGGTAAGCGCGCCGCTCTCCCGTGCCAGTCTGGCGACCAGCGGCGAAGCGCCGGTGCCGGTACCACCTCCCATGCCCGCAGCTATGAAGACCATGCGTGCATCGCCAAAAGCCTGTCTGATTTCGTCCAGGTTCTCCTCAGCCGCCTGTCGGCCTTTGCTCGGGTTGCCACCCACGCCCAGCCCTTGAGCCGACCGTTCTCCTATCTGGATCCTCATCTGGGCTTGGTTA
>QMOF01000062.1 GCA_003650185.1 Chloroflexota bacterium
CAGTGCCCACACACTAGCCCCGGCCCTCCCTCGCAGACGCCCGCCACGGCAAGCCTACCGCGGCCAACACAGTCAGCGGGCACCACGGCTTACGTGTTGGAGCCGAGATGCCCCCTGCGCGATACCGGCATTCGTACCATTTGAACGCCAAACACAGCTAACCCAAGCCTTACAATCGATTCCCCGACGAGCGCGACAACCGCGCCAACCAGGAAGGTACTCGCGTCCGCGCAATAATGGCTCGCTCGGATCGAGATCAATGCTCTGACCAGTACTGATACACCCTCTCCACTTCCTGGGCCCAGAAAGCGCGCCTTTGGGCATCAGTGCACATGCTCACCCCACGCAGCCTTTGCGCCTCCCTGAAGTACCCCCCACCCGGTATCCCCCTGTCCTTCCGGACTACCACCGAGCCCAGCATGGGACGGCCCTCGCGGACTTCGCCCTCGCAGAGCTTCGCCAACATGCGACCCATCTCTCGCCGCCCATGCCCCGAACTCAGGTTCAGCCCGGCCACCGAAGCCAACTCGCCATAGTGGACCAACCTGCGGGTGCGTGCCGCTTCCTTTAGAGTGTCATAGATGGCCTGCTGTAATTCACTGTCCGTGGTATTCCCCTCTCCCAGGCATGGCCTTCCTTGTCAGTGTAGCAGCCCACCGCCTGCCCAACCCGGCAAGAGCAACCTAGCCCTTCTCAACAAGAGCGCCCAATTCTCCTGCTAGCGTCCTGGCGTTCCTTACAGCATAGGCACACGAATCATTGTTGAAATACACGTACACTGCATCCAGCTTCTGGCCCAGCCGAGCGATAACCTTGGCCCACCGTTTGAGCTGCGCATCGGAGTAGCAACTCTCATAGAGAGCCTCGCTGCCGTGGAAACGGACATAGGCGAAGTCCGCCGTGGCTACCACCGGAGTGACCAGACCCGGCATATCGTAGATACAGAAGCCAGCATTGTGCATCCTGAGGAGATCGAAGACACCCTCATCAAACCAGGACTCATGGCGAAATTCAAAGACGTGCTTCAGTCCCATGGGTAGCACGTCCAGGAAGCGCTCAAGCACGGCATCGTTTCGACGCATGTTGGGAGGCAACTGGTAGAGCAACGGCCCAAGCTTCTCGTTCAGGATTTGCGCCCGCATAAGGAAATTCTCAATCGGCTCTTCCGCGTCCTTCAGCCTCTTTACGTGGGTAATGTAGCGGCTCACCTTGACAGCGTAAACGAAGCCCGGCGCCGTGCGCTCCCGCCAGCCCTTGAATGCCCTATCCGACGGGAGGTGATAGAAACTATTATTCAACTCAACTGTAGCGAAATGCTGGCTGTAGTACTCGAGCCATCTCGACTGGGCCAGCTTCTCTGGATAGAACAGGCCCCGCCAGTGACCGTACACCCAACCAGACGTACCTATGTACACCTTCATGCTGAGATGCCACCCACCAGGCATCTGAAACGCAGGCCGCGACCTTCCCAGACTAGCACAGGTGCCGCCCAAAGTCACCCTCTTTGACGGCATGAACCGGGGTGACTATACTAGGGCCGGGCGAAACATGAGCCAAGCCAACAGGGCTCCCCAGCAGATAGTAGACGGGCTGGTGTCCTGGATCAGAGAGCAGATAGCCGGCGCAGGAGCCGGCGGTGCGGTGATCGGGGTGAGTGGCGGACTGGACTCCTCAGTTGCGGCCGTATTATGTAAGCTTGCTCTGCCGGACAACACCCTCGGCCTCATCCTTCCCTGCCATAGCAGTCAGACAGATATAGACCACGCCCATGCGGTGGTGCGCAGGTTTGACATACAGGCGCGCCTGATCCCGCTCGACACCGTTTACGATGCCATGATTCGCCTCCTTCCCGACGATGGATTGGACCCGGCAACCAGGCGCAACGCAGAGGCCAACCTCAAGCCGAGACTGAGAATGACAACCCTGTATTACTTCGCCAGTCGCCTTCGTTACCTAGTGGTGGGCGCTGGTAACAAGTGCGAGCTGAGCATCGGCTACTTCACCAAGTACGGTGATGGCGGGGTTGACCTCCTACCCCTGGGCAACCTGGTCAAGACGGAGGTGCGTTCACTAGCCCACTACCTGGGTATTCCCCACGAAATCATTGACAAGCCACCGTCAGCGGGGCTCTGGGAAGGGCAGACAGACGAGGAAGAGATAGGGCTAACCTATCAGGAGCTGGACCTCTACTTCACGGCTGGGCAGGTCGATGCCAATGTGGCCCGCAAGATCGAGGAGAAGGTTGCGGCCAACGCCCACAAACGGGCCTTGCCTCCCACACCACCACGTTAGACCAAAGCGCTGAAAGCGACCAAGATTCTGGTCAGGTAGATGCGCAGGCAATTATGTCCGCTCCAATGGCATTGTACCCTGGTTGGAGCTGTGCTATGATGTTGCCGGAGCGCGTCATGGTCGAGAAAGAAAGGGCCCTAGATCTGGCTATTCAGCAGATCGAGAAGCAATTTGGAAAGGGTGCGGTGATGAAGTTGGGCGACGCACCGGCGCGGCTCACCGTGGACGTCATCCCAACTGGTTCCCTTTCGCTTGATATAGCCCTCGGAGTTGGTGGCATTCCACGCGGCAGAGTGACCGAGATCTTCGGACCGGAATCGGCTGGTAAGTCGACGCTCGCCTTTCACGTAATAGCTCAGGCGCAGAAGCGCGGAGGCATCGCTGCCTACATAGATGTGGAGCATACATTCGATGCGTTGTACGCCGCGCATTGCGGAATCAAGGTCGAAGACCTCTACATGTCACAGCCCGACACCGCCGAACAAGCCCTCGAGATAACCGAGGCTCTGGTGAGAAGCGGGGCAGTCGACATCGTCGTCGTCGACACAGTCGCCGCTCTTGTCCCCAGGGCAGAGATCGAGGGGGACATGGGCGAGGCCCAGGTGGGCCTGCAAGCCCGGCTGATGTCACAAGCTCTGCGCAAGCTCACAGCGGCCATCAGCAAGTCGAATACGGCTGCAGTGTTCATCAATCAGTTGCGCGAAAAGGTCGGCGTCTTCTTTGGCAATCCTGAAGTCACCCCCGGCGGGAGAGCTCTGAAGTTCTACAGCTCGGTGAGGATCGACCTTAGACGGATAGAATCTGTCAAGACAGGCAGTGAGGTGGTTGGCAACCGCGTCCGGGCCAAGGTAGTAAAGAACAAGGTCGCTCCGCCATTTAGAACCGCCGAGTTTGACGTGTTGTTCGCCCAGGGCATAAGTCAGGAAGGTGAAATAATCGACCTGGGCACTGCTATGGGCCTGATAAGGAAGAACGGCGCCTTCTTCTCCTATGGTGAGGAGCGCCTAGGACAAGGGCGCGAGAACGCCAAGAACTACCTGAGAGAGCATCCCGAGTTGGCCCAAGAGATAGAAAGTCAGATCAGGTCAAAGGCTGCGCCCGCGGTCCCCAACCCCAAGAGCAGCGACGAGGATTGGCTACCCGAATGAGCAAGCAGCCCGATTCTGACCCCGAGTCCTGCCTGGACACCGCCTTCCGCTATCTCAGCTATCGCCCCAGAAGTGAGTTCGAGCTATACTCAAGACTGACAAGGCGGGGTTTCAGCCCGCACACAGTGAGGGCAACGCTTGAGAAGCTGAGAGAGCAGGGTCTGGTGGATGATCCCTCTTTCGCTCGATTCTGGAGCTCCAACCGGCAGGCGTTCCGCCCGCGCAGCCGAGCCATGTTGCGCAGCGAGCTCAGGCGCAAAGGAGTCTCCGCCAACATCATAGCCGAGGTCGTCCAGGAAGTAGACGAGGCGGCAAGCGCCCGCAGAGCGGGTCGCGGCAAAGCACAGCGATTGACCACCCTCGACTACCATGCCTTCCGTCGCAAGCTGGGCACCTTCCTGAGGCAAAGAGGATTCAGCTACGAGGTAGCTCAGCAAACCATCGACGACCTGTGGCAGGAAAGAGACAGAGATGCCTAAGCCTTCCCAACACGCCCAGTCAAAGAGCACACTGCCCCGGAAAAAGAGAAGAAGCAGGCACAGCCGCCGCTATGCGCGTCCTCAGGCACCCGCCACAACAAGGCAGGCGGCGCCTGTCACTCCGAGCGCTACCGCTCCATCTGCACCTGCACGCACCCCTCCCTTGCCGCAAACGACTCTACCCTATGGCCAGGTGATCAGGGACTTGAGAAGGAGCGCCATTATAGCCGGAGCACTACTCATTCTGCTGGTGGTCCTGTCCATCGTGCTCTAGCTAGAGCAAACCGCTTCCGGCACTGGGCGCCGCCAGCTACATCAGGCACGGGCGGCGATCCAGCCGTTGGGCGGCTCCCCAAAACCTCTTCCCTCCAGCTTGGTTCAACCGTCTTTCGCCCTCTCATTTCCTGCTTGCCAGATAGCGCCACCCACCAGGAGCCTCAGGCCAGAGGCGGCACAAACAGGTGAGCCATTTGTATCTAGGCCCTCATGTACGGTAGAATATTTACGAAAGGAGGTACATGGCCAGTTCAAGCATAGCAGAGATTCCCGTGATTTGGTTTCAGGCAAGCACCTGCACTGGCTGTTCCGTGTCTGTCCTCAATTCAGCCAGTCCCACCATCAAGAACCTCTTGATCGACGAGGTCATCCCCGGTAAGCACATTAACCTCAGGTACCATGCCACCGTTATGGCCGGGCAAGGCGAGGCTGTGTTCGCAGAATTGGATCGCACCTCCGACACCAGGAAAGGTGCCTACCTGCTGGTAGTGGAGGGAGCCATACCGATGGCAGAGAACGGTGTCTACGGCTGTGCCGGGGAAAAGGATGGACAGCCGATCCCACTGGCAACCACCGCTGAGCGCCTGTCCAGGAATGCTATGGCTGTCATCGCTCTGGGCACGTGTGCCGCCTTCGGTGGCATCGCGGCCGGCGCGCCCAACCCCAGCGGGTGCGTAGGTGTAGACCGATTGCTTCATCAACGCGGTATTGACGTTCCACTCATAAACGTTCCTGGCTGCCCACCTCACCCCGACTGGTTTGTGGGCACTGTGGCCAGCATTCTTCTTAGCGGCCTGCCCAAGTCTGACGAGCTGGACGAGCACAAGAGGCCGAAGGCATACTACGGCAAGCTGATTCACGAGAACTGCCCACGCCGTGCCTACTTCGAGGAAGGCAAGTTCGCCAAGAAGTTCGGTGACCCAGGCTGTCTCAATGAGCTGGGCTGCAAGGGGCCGGTTACCTACGCTGACTGCCCCCTCAGGCTGTGGAACAATGGCACGAGTTGGTGCATCGCCTCCGGCGGCTCATGTATAGGCTGCGTAGAACCGGGCTTCCCAGACCTGCTAGCGCCTTTCTATCAGAAGCTAACCGATGAAGCTCTGCCAGCTATCGGCAAGGGACAGTAAGACGGAGGTTATGACAGGTGACTAAGATTGTCATTGACCCGGTAACTCGAATTGAAGGGCATCTAAAGATCGAGGCAGTGGTAGAGAACGGTGAGGTGAAGGACGCCCAAAGCTCCGGCATGCTGTTCAGGGGCATAGAGACTATCCTTCGCGGCCGTGACCCCCGCGATGCTCAGCGCTACACCCAGCGCATTTGCGGTGTGTGTCCCACGAGCCACTCGACCGCGGCTACGCTGAACCTGGACAGCGCCTTCGGCATCGCCGACAAGATACCCGACAACGGCAGGCTCATGCGCAACCTGATCCTGGGCGCGGCCCACATTGCCGATCACACGCTGCACTTCTACCACCTGGCGGCACTCGACTACGTCGATGTTACAGCAATAGCCAGGTATGACGGCAATGACCCCACTCTGAAGTCTGTGAAGGAGTTTGCCCAGCGGGGCGAGCTTGGCCCGTTCGTTCCACGCTACGAAGGCGACTATCGCCTGTCCACTGAAGGCAACATACAGGCACTGGCGCACTACGTCAAAGCTTTTGAGATGAGGCGCAAGGCCCAGGAGTTGGCGGCCATCTTTGGCGGCAAGCTGCCCCACAACTGCACCATTGTCCCGGGCGGCGTAGCCGAAGTCCCGACCGTTGACAAGATCGCCTCGTTCTTGTGGAAACTGAATGAGATACGCGACTTTATAGATAGCGTCTATATCCCAGACGTGCTGAGCGTAGCAGAGGCTTACAGTGACTACTTCACCGTGGGCGCAGGCTGTGGCCAACTGCTGTCATACGGCTCTTTCGATCTGGACGGCAGCAATCCCGACCTGACGCGGAGGCAGAGGCTGGTGCAGCAGGGCACAACTTCCACGAACCTCAATGCCGATGCTCTGGACACCAGCAAGATCGCCGAGTATGTGAAGCACTCCTGGTACGATGAGTCCACCTCGGGAAGGCACCCCACTAGCGGAGAGACCAAACCCCACATTAACAAGAACGGAGGCTACTCCTGGATAAAAGCACCTCGCTACGACGGCAAGGTGTTCGAGGTCGGGCCTCTGGCCAGAATGATGGTCAGCTACGCTAACGGCAATGCCGAGGCCAAGGCACTGGTGGACTCTGTCCTTGAGCACTTCAAGGCTTCGCCCGGTGCCATGTTCTCCGTGCTGGGTCGGCACGCCGCCCGGGCACTCTACACCAAGCTGGTGGCCGATGCCATGCCAGCGTGGCTGCTGCAACTCAAGCCGGGGGAACCAGCCTACATTGACTACGAGATACCCGACGAGGCTACGGGCATGGGCCTGGTAGATGCGGCAAGGGGTGCGCTTGGGCACTGGGTGGAGGTCAAAGGCAAGAGGATCGCCAACTACCAGTGCGTCGTACCCAGTACCTGGAACTTCTCCCCCAGAGACGATAACGACCAACCCGGGCCGGTGGAGCAAGCTCTCATCGGCACGAAGATCAAGGACGAGAGTAACCCCTTCGAGATCGTGAGAATCGTCCGCTCGTTCGATCCGTGCATTGCTTGCGCCGTCCACCTGGTCACGCCCAAAGGGACCGACCTTGGAAAGTACAGAGTCTCTTAGTGGTGGGCCAAGGGTAGCGGTATTAGGCGTGGGCAACCTGCTGCTGAAGGACGAAGGCATCGGAGTGCATGTGGCTCATACCTTGAAGGAAATGGGCCTCGACAGCGGGGCCAACCTGAACATCCTTGATGCGGGTACGTGCCCGGACGTCATCCTGTCCCTTGACAGCGTGGACAAGTTGATCATCGTTGACGCAGCCGAGGGGAACTGCGAACCCGGCACCATCTACCGCTTTCGCCCCGGTGACGTTGCCAGCAGCGCGGAGGCGTGTTCAGCTCATGAGATGAGCTTCTCCCATTCCCTCATGATGTTGGACGTGCTGGGTGCAAAGCCCAAAGATGTGGTCATTATTGGGGTTCAACCTAAAGAAGTCGACTGGGGGCTGGAGCCGTCAGTTGAACTTGCGCAGAGGATCCCCGATATCGTGAGATTAGTAGTGGAGGAAACGAAAAAATGCTAGTTTCGGAAATGAAACCCCTGGAGGAAGTCCTGGGTTACCTGGATGGCGAGGGGAAGGTCTTCATCGTAGGCTGCAAGGGCTGTGCCGAAGTCTGCCAGACAGGGGGAGAGCCTCAGGTCCTGGAGATGAAGCAGACCCTGGAGCAGCAGGGGAAGACCATCACCGGATATACCGTTATCGACTTCCTGTGCGACAAGGCCCTGACAAAGCTGCGTCTCAAAGCCCACGAGGATGAAGTGATGGCAGCCGATTCCCTTCTGGTAATGACGTGCGGCATCGGGGTGCAGGCCACCGCGGCAGTAGTTGACAAGGTAGTACACCCCGCCTGCAACACGATTAATCTGGGCGGCGCTCGCGGTGAATGGCGTGGAAGCGAGCGCTGCCGGGAGTGCGGCGACTGTTTACTAGACATGACCGGCGGCATATGTCCCCTGACAGCCTGCAGCAAGTCGCTCATCAACGGCCCGTGCGGCGGGGCAAAAAATGGAAAATGCGAAGTCGAGCCCGAGGTGAGAGACTGCGGCTGGCATCTGATCTACGAGCGTCTAAAGAAGCTCAACAGGCTGGACAAGATGAGAGAGGTCCTTCCCCCGAAGGCTTACAGCAAGATGGAACCTCCTAAACACCTCAGGTCCACCATTATGTGGGCGCTGGAGCAGGACGAGAAGGAGGAAGCAGTACGATGAGCCTCAGAGAGAAACTCGCCAGCGGCAAGTTCGTGGTGACGGCCGAAGTGGGTCCGCCCAAAGGCGTCGACATCGAGGAGATGAAAAAGAACGCCGAGTTGCTGAAGGACCGCGTCGATGCCGTGAACATCACCGACCAGCAAAGCTCCGTCATGAGGATCGGCTCGCTGGCCGGTGCACATCTGGTCAAGCAGTGGGGACTGGAGCCCGTCTTCCAGATGACCTGCCGCGACCGCAATCGCCTGGCACTCCAGTCAGACCTTCTCAATGCCTATGTCATGGGTATCGAGAATGTCCTCTGCCTTACCGGCGACCACGTGGCGCTAGGGGATCACCCGGACGCCAAGCCCGTCTTCGACCTCGACTCTGTCTCTCTTTTGGCAGCGATAAAGGGACTGGAACAGGGACGCGACCTGGGCGGCAAAGAACTGGCCGGGTCTCCGCGCTTCTTTTCGGGGGCTTCCGTCACTCCGTGCGCCGAGCCTCTGGAACCACAGATCATCAAGATGGAGAAGAAGGTCAAGGCAGGCGCACAGTTCTTCCAGACGCAAGCGGTGTATGAACCGAGGCAGTTCGAGACATTCATGCAGTCTGTGAAGCACCTCAACGTCCCGGTCCTGGTGGGCATCGTGCTCCTGAGGTCGGCGGCTATGGCCCGTTTCATGAACACGAATGTGGCCGGAATATTCGTTCCGGATGCCTTGATTGAGGAAATGGACAAAGCCGAGAAGAAGGCGGCCAAAGGCATTGAGATAGCCGCCCGGCTGATCACCGAAATGAAGGATATGTGCCAGGGAGTGCATATCATGGCTATTGGCATGGAGGACAGGGTGCCGGCCATACTGGATGCCGCCGGGCTCTAGCGCGCGGTGGCGCGCCAGCACTGACTTGGAATCTTCCGTGGAAGGGTTGCACGCAAGGAGACCCGCCCGGCGGGCGGGTCTCCTTGCGTGTTAGGCTCACAATCGACCTGCTTGAAGACGTTGCCCTGACATGCTAGTATGACAGCGGAGACGGGTTGGCGCCTTGGGTAAGAGGACAGGCGACGATCCGGATTGGAAGTCTCAGCGTGGAGAGAAACCTGGTCTTCACCTATGGCAACGGTAAGGACATGGTTCTTTGAGACACGGCCACAGTTCCTGTTGCTCACCCCTGTTTGTGTGTTCGTTGGCGTAGCTACGGCAGTGTACGACTCACCTGCCAACCACCTGAATGCGCTCCATTTCGGTTTGGCCTTCCTCGGTGCTCTGCTAGCCCATGTAGCCGTCAACGTGCTCAACGACTATTTTGACTTTCGCAGCGGTATAGACCTCAATACCACGAGGACGCCTTTCAGCGGTGGAAGCGGCATACTCCCAGCGGGCCTGCTGAGTCCATGGAGAGTCTACCTTTTTGGACTGGCCTGTGTCCTGGCCGTCAGCTTGATAGGCATCTACTTCATCTATGAGTACGGGGTGGCCATTTTGCCGCTGGGCGTCCTGGGTGTGATCGTGGTCTACTTCTACACCACTCATCTGACCAAGGACCCGCTGTTGTGCGCTATCGCGCCTGGCTTGGGGTTCGGCCCGCTCATGGTGATGGGTACCTACTTCACCCAGACAGGGGAGTACACTCTGTCGGCGGGCATGGCCTCCATGATACCGGGGTTCCTGGTCAGCAACCTGCTTCTGCTAAACCAGTTCCCTGATGTCGAAGCCGACAGAGTGGCGTCGCGACGCCACCTGCCTATGGTGATGGGACGCGGACGTAGTGCCAGGATCTACGCCGGGCTCATCCTGGCCACTTACGTCTGGTTAGTCCTGTCCGTGGCACTTCAGGTGTTGCCCTGGACTGCTCTGCTCGGGCTGGTCACCCTGCCGCTGGGCATCAAGGCGATCAAGGGAGTCATGAGCTACTCGGACGACATAGGGAAACTGATTCCCTTCATGGGCCAGAATATCATGGTGACCCTGCTCACCCCGCTGCTCGTAGGCGCAGGAACTCTGATAGGGCTGGCCCTGCCCTAGCCACCTCTTGTCAGACCCGCGGACCGTACGCACGCCTGGCGCTGACACATCGGCCCCGGGTCAGCCCGCGCCTAGAACCGTACACTAAAATCGCTGTGTCTCCCGGAGTACTCCCCCCACTCCACATCCACCGCCTCTACTCTTGCCGCCGGCGGACCGCGATGCAACTGCCTGATCAACTCCTCCAGCTTGCCACGC
>QMOF01000063.1 GCA_003650185.1 Chloroflexota bacterium
CGCCTCCGCCGGATTGCCTGAGGCAAAGCACAATGCCTGCTGTCTGCTTGATGCGATCGGGGGTGACCGGCACTGAGCCAAACGGCCAAGGCCCTGGGGAAGGGCTGCCGTCTTTCACACAAAACGACACTGACAGCAGCGGGACTTTGAGGCTACTTGCTCAGGCAGGAGAGACCTTGGCATCTGCAGCGCGTCAGGTAGAAAGCATGGAGCCTTACTCAGTTACATCGACAGCGGGTGTCCTCGATTTGCACCATGTACAGAGCCAGAACCGTACCACGTCAATGCCCGTGTACCAAGTCTCCAGCGTCATTGGCGCGTGGCATTTCCCGCACATCGGCCCACCCCCGCCGCACGCCACGCCGGAACGCCTTCCGCCTGGCCTCCTCCTCTGACGCGGCTGCCTCTGTACCCATTCCATAGCTCAGCGCCCTGCCGGAATCTCGGGGTTAGACATCAAAAGGATGCCTCCTGATGTTGCATGTTGGGCAAAACCAGAAGAGGCGCACCGCAACCCCAAACCACGTCTCCAGGATCATGGGCTCGCCGCACTTCCGGCACAGCGGGCCGCCACGAACACGATGTTTGATCATCCGTACCGGTCGGCGACGGTCCTGCTCCTGGCTACCTCCTTCCAAGGCGGCCTGCATATCGTTGCTGAACTCTTTCTCTTTGCCGCAAAGCCTGCACACTCCTTTGCTGGTCGCGCCCTCGGCAGGGCCGATCACCCAATGATGGCAACACCTCTGCGCCGCCGACTGTCCGGTTGCGGTTCGAGGTTTTCGTGGCATATCGCGACCTCCGCGTGTGTCAAAAAGCCGTGACCGGTCTTCCAATTCAGACTCCTCTGTTGTTATAGGGTGCAACGAGCCGGTCAAATCGGCGTATCACAGGCAACCCCTGAGGTCACAGGCACATAACAAGCTCGCCCCGCCAATCCCGGGGGTCTTGTTCCTGAGACCACTCGCCGATCATGAAGCGGCGCTATTGCGAGTGCACAGCCGCATGAGTACGTCTGCGAAGTGAGTGGGCTGACGGCCGCCTTCCTGGGACGCTTCGATGAGAGAGTATCGGGGCATGACTGCTAAGCGCAAAAGGGGGCGCAAGCCCTGCGCGGGCTTGCGCCCCCCACCTCTACTTGCAGGCCAGCCCCCTACAGGCGTGGTCTATCCGTGCGCCCCATCAGCCTCCAGACCCCACCCTCGAGTCACTTCGCAGGTCATGTCTTTGAACTCTTTTCGGTCAGCAAGGGGCCTCCCCAACCACTCACTATAGAACGAATCTATATCCGGCAGGGCATCGAAAATGATGGGATAGCCAACAGGCACACTCTCCACTTTCAGCAGGGTGCCGCACCCTGGGCAATAGAACTCTCGTACCTCGCACAGGTTGGGGTCCGGACATCGGATACCTGGATAGATCTCCTCCAGCTTCTCTCTGGTGTCCCTGGCAAATATGAGTGCATTGAGTTTCCAGTTCTGCCGCCAGTCGCCAAACTCGTGTCCGCAGTCGCACTTCACGATCCGCTCCCCAGACTTGTCGACCACATAGAGATGCTCCCCCAACGGCATCAGTATTCTCTCAGGCCAGGGAACCCGCTCCTGAAGTATCTCGATACACCTATCGAACCTGTCGTCATCCTTGGGACTGCTCATGATCTCCTTGATCTTGTCCCAGGCAAGCCGGCCCTCCAGGAGGTCTCGTATGTCATCCTTGCTATAAGACATCATGTCACCTCACAGAGCAAAATTATCAGGCAGCGCCCAGAAGTCCTTGACCTCCTGTGCAAAGGTCTGGCTCAACGAGGCGCTGCTCCGGTACATCTCCACAATCCTGTCATCAAAACTGCGCGCCATGAAGCGCTGGCGAGCCTGCTGCCACCACTCCTTCACCGGAACACCTCTGGCCAGCCTTTCCTTTCGCTTTGCCTCGCGCAGCCTCTTCGTCTCGGCTTCATCAGTGCGCCATGTCTTAGTCTCATCATCATAGCTGACGCCGACGCAGTAGACGTTCCTGGCCATCCACTCGGTGGCCAGTCCTTCATCCAGGTCGCTCACTACCGATGCCGGGCTTCTGTCGATAGGGTCACCAAGTCCCCCAGCGGCGGCGTTGTCCGCAATCATGAGGTCCCCCTCGTGGACTTCCACGGGCGGGAGCACATGGTCCAGAAACAAGACCTCGCCCTGTATCTGCTGGCCGAACTCCCTGGGGTCACCGATCTCACACAGGAGCGGCTGTCTCTTCTCCAGCAACTCCTGGTAATTGGCGTAGCGGACCAGAATGGTGTTCCGCCTGCCGCCAGGGTATCCACCGAACAAACCCAGGTTGGGGATAATGCGGTCATGAGCACACCCGATGGCACCGCTGGCGACCATTTGACGGCTTCCGTGAGGCATGTACATGGTGGGTATGGCCAGTCCGGAGCGGAACCTGCCATAGCCGACCGAGTAGGGCTCAAATCGCCGGGTGAAATCCAAGTGAGGCGCAAACAGCTCCCACACCTCGACGCTGCCCATATCGGTCTCCGGTGTAGCCACCCACCCCGCATTGTCCACCCCGTCGCAGACGCCGGTGGCACCGGGGCCGAAGTTCCCCAGAGGCGATAGCATCAGGGGGCGCTTGGTGCCGTACTGATCGTACCCGTACATCTGCCACCCGGAGGACGACCGCATGTTAAAAGTCTCTTCCCTGAAGCCGCGCAGATAGAAGGCAGCCCCCAGCATGCCCATCCAAAGACCGTAGATATCCAGCAAGGGTGACCACATGGTGGACGTGGCCAACTGCCGCACCTGGCTGGGATTGAGCAGTGAGTCGACCGGCGGCTCCTTTATCTCGAAAGGGAGAAGGGAGCCCAGGTTGGCGCGCCCATCGTAGGACAGCGTCTGCACCACGCTTATGGACAGCCCGCCCCAGAGCGCCTTCGGCGTCGCGTTGAACGGGTGCCAGCCCCACTCTCCCGTCCCCTCGAAGTCCAGAACGATGCGCCCCGACGGCAAGATGTCCATCTGTATCGGAATCAGCCTTATCACGTCACGATTGGCTGGCACCCAGGATACCGGCTGGTTCGCCATGGGAAACTCGGCAGGTACCACGTCCCTGTACCGACCGGGGACCGTCCGCTGCCGGATGCGCGCCATCTGATTGCGACGTTCTTCCTCTATCAGTTCCCTGGTCGCTCCTTTGAAATACTCCAGCCCGAATTCGCGGATGATATTCCTGATCTCCTCGCGGACCCGAATGTTGGCTGCTATAGCACCCTTGCGGTCCAGCAGGAAGATATCGGACATATCCAGGCTGATGCTTATCTTGTGCTCAAAGTCCCGGCGCAGCCGGTCTTTCGATCCCACCTTCTCACAGCAGAACTTGAGCCCGTCCGTGCCGCGCTCTACGTTCGGCGTGGGCATGCAACCAGGGCTAACCGCCCCGATGTCCACCTCCATGATCACGGTGCACACCCAGCCCACCAGCTCCCCATCGTGGAAGATGGGCAGCATATCATACACATCGGCAGCGTGCACGCCCGATATTACCGGGTCATTCGCTATGAAGAGGTCACCTTCCTCGATGCCCACTTCTTCCTCATAGTTGTTCCTGACCATCCACTGTATATTGTCACCCATGAGACGGATGTGTACCTGTATGCCTGTAGACTGAGCGATGTTGTCCCCCTCGGGGGTGTACAGTCCGATACACAGCTCAGCCACTTCCCGCACGTACGGAGAACCGGAGATCATTCTCGTGGTCTCGCGCCCAGCTATCAGCGCAGCCATGATCCGCGAATGAAAAAGCTCGGCTCTAACAGGGTCTTCCCTGAGCAACCGAGGCTCAACAATGCCAGCGTAGCAGCCCGTCTCCTGGTATAGCCTTTCGTTGTCCTCTAGCATCTGCTTGAGGGTCCTACCGCGGTCTCCTATGCCTCTGCGTTCGTTCATTCAGACCTCCTTTGACGGCTGATCGGCTTTCCCACCAGACTCCTCAGCCAAGCCACAGCAACGACCACTCGTCCATCCTGGCCCGCCGTGCCGGCGGGATGAAGAATGTAGTAGCCGGAGCTTCGACCACGGCTATCCCCTCGATCTCGTTCCCCGGCCTGAGCGTGTCCATGTCGTAGATGGTGGCCCTGTGCCACCTGCCATTGATGTACACCTCTCTCTCGCCCTTGATTGCCTCTTTGGCAGGCTCTTTACCCTCCAGCGGCAGCCTGGGCAGCCTGGGCTTCACTTTTGGCACCGTGGCAGTAAGCCCCAATTCCATTATCTGATAACCCGCCTGCGGGTGCTTGGCCACCCCCGCGTAGACCTTCTCATACAGGTCTTCAAAGGTAGCAATCAGCCTGTCCATGTCTTCCGGGCTGTTGATGCGAGCCACCGGAGACACAACTTGCAGGTCCTCCATCTGGCCGCCATACCGGACATAGGCTATCTGCTGCACCCGGGCCTCTTCCCAGGGGAGACCTTCGGCAGCAAAGTCCGCTGCCGCCAGCTTCTCCAGTTCCTCCCACCCAGCATTGAGCATCATCTGTCCCATCATCAGCTTCCAGCTATCCTCGGCGCCATCCGGAATGATAACCCCAGTGGACTTCTGATAGCGATGGCTGATGTCCACCGCGGCACAGCCGAAAGAGGAGAAGGCTGCCGCCCACGGCAAGGTGGCCACCCCCTTGAAAGGTAACCCTTCGGTATAGCCGGCAACGTGCATGGGACCGGCTCCGCCGTATGAGAGCAGATGGTAGTCTGCCGGAGAGAAACCACGCGCATAAAGTACCGCCCTGATGTGTTCTCGCATTGAGCTGTTGATCAGCCTGTAGACCCCTTCCGCCAGATAGTAGGGATCGACATGCAGCACATCGGCGCATTTCTCTTTAATGGCGTTCAGGGCCAGCTCCTTGTTCAGCTTGAGCTTGCCCCCGAGGTAGTTGTCAGGGTTCAGTATGCCCATGATCAGGCAGCAGTCCATCACCGTGGGAACCTCATTGCCCATTTCATAGCAGACCGGCCCCGGCTCGGCCCCGGCGCTTTCGGGGCCTATCTTGATCCGATTGGTGATCGGGTCGATTGTGACATACATCCCGGTGCCGGCACCAATGGTATCCATCAACAGGGTAGGAATGTTGTAAATCCGCCGGGTAATTACGACCTCCCGCTCCATCATCGGTTCCCCACCCATGATGAGCCCGACATCGAAGCTGGTGCCGCCCATATCGGTGCACACCCAGTTGCCTGTCCCCATCTCCTGCGCCAGGTACCGCGCCCCCAGCAGACCGCCGATGGGGCCAGAGAAGCACGCTTCATGAATCCTTGGGTAGCGGATATCTGTCAGGCCGCCGTGCGAGAGCACTATCTGGAGCGGATACCTGTAACCGCTCCCCTTCAG
Organism: Chloroflexota bacterium; assembly: GCA_003650185.1. Taxonomy (GTDB): domain Bacteria; phylum Chloroflexota; class Dehalococcoidia; order UBA2247; family RBG-13-53-26; genus B9-G15. The sequence goes on from QMOF01000063.1 coordinate 5,374, forward strand.
CTTCTCCTCTATGCGGAACAACTGCTCCCGCCCCGGCTCAGCAGCGTAAGCATGCAGGACAACCGTGTTGAGGCGGCCCTGCTCTCTCATGATGGGCGCAAGCTTGTGTGACAGATAGACCGGCACCTCGCGGCCCCGCTTCTTCATTACTTCGCTGGCTATCTCCGCCACCCTCAGTTCGTGTGCCGGGTTCATGTACGAATACAACAGACACACCGCAATAGCATCTACGCCCTCATCCAGGAGCTCCTCCACGCTCCTCCTGACCTCATCCTCGTAGAGAGGAATAGCCTCCATAGTGAACATGTCAATGCGGCCGGTGACGCCTTTGACCAGCCTCTTGGGCACCAGGGGCCGATTGTGCCTGTGTGTTACATGATGCAGGATATCCTGGTACGGATATCCTGCCCACGTCTGCCGGCTGCGCTCATGGAGGAACACGTCCTCATCGCCGCGTTGCGTGATTACCCCCACTTTCCTGCCTGTCGCAGTCAGAAGCGTATTCATCATCGAAGTGCCGCTGTAGACCACGGCTTCAACCCCAGGCAGGATACGCCCGGCCTCCTCTTGGAAGTCAGTGTCCCAGTACTCAAAGGCATCAATGAGCGATTCCCAGAACCCTACGGACTGGTCTTCCGGTGTTGTAGCCGCCTTGCCGATGGTGAAGTTGCCCTCGCTGTCTACCACCATCATGTCCGTCATCGTGCCGCCAGCGTCGCTGGCGATAATCTGCACCCGCTTGTCAGAACCCATTTGACCTCCGTTCACGGCAAATCTACCTCCACCACGCACTGCTTCACCCTGGGAATACGCGTTAGAACAACATGCTACACCGTTTCTTTGAGAACGGTGGTACCCCCCAACCCTCTGCTGTTTTATAGGGCTACCCTTCCCAAAAGTCAAGGTGCAACGGGACCCTGCAACCGCCACGGATGGTAGGCTGACTTCCACCTTCCTGCACGGAGGTACGGAGTCCATCGTCCGGTCAGGCAAATCGGAAGCTTGACAATCGGAGACCACGATGTTACCATTCATCACCAATCCACTGAGACAGCACGACCGAGGCGGATACTAGGTCTCGCTTCGCCGTCCCTGCGGCGTGTGCTAAAAAGGGCACCGGGATTCTGGCTGTAGCTCTAGGGTGGCCAGGACAAGGAGCAATGCCTGTTCGTACCCGGACGCAGGTGTGATCTGCCCCCCCAGGTGTCGGTGAAGCGTGTCGAGTCCGTACTGCCGTCCCGGCGATGCTGACAGGCCAGAGTTGTGCCACATCTACCAGGGTCTGAGCACACCAGCGGGTTTCGACTTCAATGGTCACCCGCGCTAGAATACAGAGCAAACCGTTTCTGCCGTGCCCCCCTGAATGGCGCGGGTTGAGGTGGCCGGCTTTCGCCGGTCGAGCATCTGTTTGGGCCTCCGGCAGGGCGGTGCAATAAAGGCAAAGGGGGATCCAGAATGGCAAAACAGTCATACGACGCAATCGTGATCGGGGCTGGGTTCGGCGGTGCCGCCTGTGCCGGCTTGCTGGCCAAGCACGGGCTCAGTGTGCTGCTCCTGGACAAGAATGCCAAAGCTGGCGGTAAGGCTATGGCTTTCTCCAAGAAAGGTTTCACCTATACCGCCTGGATGGTCTGCTCTGCCCCTACTGACGGAAATGTCCTTGAAGCCGTTCTGAAAGAACTGGAGATGGAAGACAGAGTGACACTGGTGGCGCCGGGCATCCAGGGCAGCAGGTTCAAGAACTCCAAAGGCGAATGGCCCATCAGCCCTCAGGACAAGACTCCTGATCCTAATAAGATATTTGACTGGCTGGAGGTACCGGAAGCAGACAGGGCGGACGCTCTTCAGGTCCTGGCCGATTTGACCATGATGAGCCCCGACGAAATCGCCAAACTGGACGACATCAGCTTTGCCGAGTGGCTCGGACGCTACAAGATAAACAAGAACCTGTATAGCTTCCTCATCGGGCCCGTGTCCGACGGGTGTTTCATGGTCCCTGTTGACGCTCTGGCCGCCTCCGAGGCAGTGGGAACCATCCAGCAGGTGTTCCTCCGTGGCGGCGGCGTGTTTGCTCATGGCGGTATTGGCCGGGTAGCTGAGACCTACGCCGACGCCGTGAAGGAAAACGGCGGCAGGGTGATCATGCGATGCAGGGTGGAGAAGATAACAGTGGAGGATGGAAAGGTCACCGGCGTAATCACCAGCAAAGGCACCTTCAAGGCCCCCATTGTTGTCAGCAACGCCGGTATCCAGCCGACCGTCCTCAAGCTGGTCGGCGAGCAGCACTTCGATCAGGGTTATGTGAACTATGTCAAGGGCCTTCTCCCCTCAATCGCCATGGTCGGCGTCCGCTACTTCACCAACAAAGTGGTAATCAAGGATGTCCCTTACGGCACAATATTCACTCCAGATACGCCCATGAATATGGCCAAATGGATGAAGGCCAAGACCGGCGCCATCCCTGACGAGATCACCGTGTGGTACGAGGTCCCATCCAACTACGATCCCAATGCCGCCCCACCCGGCAAGCAGGTCATCGTCACCGGGATATGGGCCCCCTGCGACCCGAAAAGAACCAAGAAAGACCACCAGCCCTGGTGGGACAAGGTCGACGAGATGATGTTCAAAGTCTTCCCTGACCTGCCCAATGCTATTGAGTGGAAAGAAGGCTACTCCTCGCGCGATGTCTCCAACCTGACACGCGACCAAGTACTGCCAGGCATCGGCGGCGAATGCATCGGCCTGGGACAGATCGTGGGCCAGGCTGGTGGTCGGAAGCCCCCAACCACTGCCCCCATCCAGGGCCTGTTCTTTGTAGGCTGCGACGCCGGGGGTACCGGCATCGGCATTCAGCAAGCTACAGACTCAGGCGTGAAGGTAGCAAGGATGGTAGAGCGCTACCACGCCATGCGCCAGGCAATAATCTAGCCCCACAGCTATACGCTGAGTTAAAGCAGCCGAATGGCGGTCACCGCCTCGCGCGAGGCGGTGACCGCCACCTTGCATTGACCGGCCGCGCTGCCCAGACCCATCCGCTTTGACCACGCCTGAATCCCGTGCTAGCATGGGATGACACAAAGCAGAGGACCAGACATGTTCAACTTCCTCAAAGGGAAACGGGCGAAAACCGAGCAGGCGCTCAAGCGCAGCAAGGACACCTGGTTCAGCAAGATAACGGGCCTATTCGACCGCCCTACCATCGCCGAGGAGCTATGGGAGGAGCTCGAGGAGTTGCTCATCGCAGCAGATGTCGGCGTTGATACCACCGCCAGGCTCATCCAGCAGGTCAGAAGCCGAGCAGAGAAGGACAAGCTGAGTGACCCTGACAAGGTGCGAGATGTCCTGAAAGAGAACATGGCAACGATGCTACATATAGAGGACGGTGCAGTGGAGGCCACAGGCCAGCTTGAAGTGATCCTCACAGTTGGCGTAAATGGCTCGGGCAAGACAACCACCATCGCCAAGCTGGCCTACGCCTTCAAGAAGGATGGCAAGGAGGTCATCCTGGCCGCTGCGGACACCTTCAGAGCAGCAGCCATAGAACAGCTCAGGTGGTGGGGCAAGGAGGTGGGTGCCGAAGTCGTGGCGCACCAACCAGGCGCCGATCCCGGTGCCGTGGTTTTCGACGCCCTCCAGGCAGCCAGGCACCGCGGGGTTTCAGCGGTGATCATTGACACTGCCGGTCGGCTGCATACCAAGTTCAACCTGATGGAAGAATTGAAAAAGGTCAAGCGAGTGGCCCAGCGGGTCGATGCGGCATTTCCGCAGGAGACGCTGCTGGTAATTGATGCCAGCACCGGGCAAAATGGACTATCTCAGGCGAAGCATTTCACCGAGGCGGTTGATGTCAGCGGCATCGTCCTGACCAAGCTGGATGGTACTTCCAAAGGCGGCATCGTCCTGGCCATCTGCGATCAGTTGAACATCCCGGTTAAATTCATTGGCACCGGCGAGAAACTGGACGACCTCGCGCCCTTTGAGCCACAGGTCTTCGTTGAGGCAATCATGTCCTAGGAGGAATCGCAGTGTTCCTTCCAGCTATTACAATCGGTTGGGACCCGATAATATTTGACCTCGGGCCCACGAGCATAGGATGGCACGGAGTGCTGATGCTGCTCGGCATGGTGGTAGCTACCTTGCTCACCGCCCGCTTCGCCGAACAGTCTGGTATCCCGCGATACTGGGTCTACACCACCGCTTTCTGGATCATTCTCTTCGGCCTCATCGGGGCAAGGCTGAGCCACGTCCTGGATGAACTGGACGTGTACAGTGAAAACCCGACGCAGATTCTCGCCTTTTGGGAGGGTGGTCTGGGCTGGTATGGTGGCCTCCTTGGGGGACTGGCCGCCGGTATAGTGTGCGCCCGGGTGAACAAGGTACGCGTGGGACAGTTTGCTGATGCTGTTGCTCCCGCGGCTATCCTGGGACTGGCCATAGGCAGGATTGGCTGCACTATCAACGGGGACGCTTACGGGACCCCCACAGATCTACCCTGGGGATTGATCTACACCCATCCTGACGCCTATGCCGACCCGCTGGTGGCCGGACATCCCGCGCCTGTCTACGAGATCTTCTGGAATCTCATCGTTTTCGGGGTGCTCTACAAGCTGAGGGGCCGACTCAAGCCGGAGGGTGCCCTTTTCCTGACCATGCTGGCCATGTATTCGGCGGGGCGTTTCTGCATCAGTTGGGTCAGGGCGGAGGATGCTCTGGTGGGGCCCTTGCATCAATCGCACGTCTTTTCGCTGCTACTGTTCACAGTGGCGGTGGGACTGCTCGCCTACTGGAGGGTCCGCTGGGTGAGCGCCAGACCCGAGACAGCCGAGGTCCTCTCCGATGCCTCAGCGAGACCCAGC
>QMOF01000064.1 GCA_003650185.1 Chloroflexota bacterium
CCTTAGTTCTTGCTCTCTTCCGTGGTCTTTGCTTCCGACTGACTGTTGCTCTCTTCGCGGGTCTGCCGTGTGGTCAGCTTTGGGGTATCATCCGACAGCCCATCCTTCTCTCTGCGGAACTCCCGGATGCTCCTTCCCAGGGCACCACCCACCTGGGACAGCTTTCCCACTCCGAACACCAGGACTACAGCCACGACGATGAGGGCAATCTCCAATGGCCCAAGAGCAGCATAGAGCATGTGCCCTCCCTCGTTGCTGCTCCCGTGGCCGTCCCTCATCCGCCTCTCGACCCATCTCCAAAGCATATCCAGCCTCCCATGCACGACTACGCTCGATGCGTAATCCCCTTATAATCTATTGTACTCCACAGGGTGCAGTACTTGTCCAGCTAGCCGGGCCTGTATCCTGCTTCTTCTGCCTGCCTGTCCAGGTCGGCGGTGACTATCCTCTCCAGAGGCAGAAGGACTTCTGCTTGCGTCTTCCTCAAGTCGATTGCCTTGATATAGGCCCGGCATTCCTCGCAGGTATACAGGCGATACAATTCCTGCTCGTCGGTCAAGAACGACAGGGACTTCTGGTTCTGCGTGCCGCAGTAGGGGCACTCGATGCGCTGGAAAAGCCACTCGGTGTCGCACCGCGAACAAAGGAGCCACCTGGCACCACGCTCCTTGTCCAGAAAGGCAAAGTCGGCCTTTCCACCGCAGATCGGGCAGTACCGGCGTCTCCACAGCTCCTGTTTGACCAGGGGCAGCAGGGCCTCGGCATGCGCTACCAGGAAAGGCCGGAGGGCTGACTGAATAACGACGTTCAGGAGTTCCTCAGTAACACACCGCTCTGCGGCAGTGTTCGCCAACGACACTCCTTGATACCAGTCTCTGGCAACCTGCTGGAGTAAAGGCATGTTGCGGGCGAGGTCTGCCAGGGCCTGGGTATCTCCTGCTTCCGGCACCAGGTGTCCGCCGAGGATATCCGTAACCGCCTGGAACTGGTCTTGCACCAGGCCCCAGTCCAGCCTGACATCCTCAAAACCGAGCAGGGGCAAGCCTTCTCTTACGCGACCGGTGGCTGCCTCCTGCGTCAGGTGAGGCTCCGGCAGGGCAACACGGGAACCGGCCTCTACCTGGAGACGTACCAGGTCCCGGTAGAGCTCAACAAATTGGGGGAGCGAGCCTTCTCTCTGCTCCCACTCCCCCAATCGGTCTAGAATCTCGATATCTTTATGCCTCTGACTGGGCACCGGGGCTCTCCTGAGCCACCTCCTTGTGTCCCGCTACCTCTCGGTACCACTTGCCATAGTGGCTCTTGGCATACTCCGCGGATACCTTGCCGGTAAACATCGACTTCAGCGATTCCGTCATCCGCGGATGTACCGCCCCCAGGTAGACGTGCACCAGAGTCATGGTCCCACCAGCGATGACAAACACGTCGTGGAAGAAGACTGACCACTGGAACACCCCAGGGCCTACATCGCCCTTGAAGAACCACATGATGAGCCCGGTTATGGCCAGGCCCACGCCGCAGACAACGGCAACCAGGGCCCACATCTTTTGCCCTGAGTTCATATGCGGCTGAGGTGGCATCCTGCTCTCGTCGCCCCCGAAGTAGTATTCGGGCGCTGCTTTGAGCCACTCGATGTCATCGCGACCCCAGGAGAAGACTTCCTTGATCCAGGCCAGCGTGCGTCCCGGCGTGATGAGGAAGTAGAGCAGCGGTACGCCGACGAACACCACCCCCATGATGCGGTGGATAAGCCTGCTCCAGCCATCCTGCGCGGCAATGCCCCACTGGTCTACGTAGAGGAATGCCCCGGTGAGAAGCAGGGCAGCCGACGCAAGGACTATGGCCCAGTGTAGCCACCGGCTGCGTGCGCGGAAACGCTCAACCTCGTGCTGCATTCTATCTGCCCTCCTTTTCCTTGACCATTCTGGCACGGGCTACCATGTAGTTCATAGCCAGACCCAACGCCACCACCCCTCCCAGCACGTAGCCTGCCGGTTGCAGAATGTCCTTCCAGGCAGTAGCCAAGGCCGGTACCTTGGGGTCCTTGGGCAGTCCGTGCAGCTCCGGGTCAACCTCCCGGTCCAGAACGTAGATCACGTGCGTACCGCCCACCACGTCTTTGCCGTAGACAACCCCGTTCACTTCAGCAGCCCTGTCGTCCGCCATCTCCAGGATCCTGTCCCTGTCGTCAAAGACCAGCGCGCCGGTGGGGCACGTCTTAACGCACGCTGGCACCTCGCCACGGGTGACGCGGTCGGCGCAGAAGGTGCACTTGTCCATCTTGCTCAGGACGCCGTCGTCGGTCTTGGTAGAGGCCAGACGGGGTACATCAAACGGACAGAACTCCTGGCAGTAGCCGCAACCGCTGCACAGGTCCTTGTTGTAGGCAACGAAGCCCATCTCATGGTAATACAGGGCTTTGGTCGGGCAGGCCTTCACACAGGCTGCGTCCGTACAGTGCATACAGGCCCGCCGGGTGAAGAGCCACGTCGCGATGCTCCCGTTGCTGGACACCTCGCCGAACTTCATCTTCAGCCAGGTGGTCGTCGACAGGTCGGGGGGGTTCTCGTAGGTGCCCCGGTTGCTGGTCTCCTCACCGGGTAGCTCATTCCACCCCTTACAGGCGACCTGGCAAGCACGGCAGCCCATGCACTTCGTGGCATCGAACAGTATGGCTTTCTCTGACATTCATCTCCTCCCTATGCCTTCTCTACATCGCAGAGGAAGGTCTTAAACTCAGGGATGGCGGTGTTGGCATCGCCCACGTGTGGTGTCAGGATGTTGGCGCTGGCACCCGTTGACAACCCGGTGTAGCCCCAGTGCCAGGGTATCCCAACGTGGTAGATGTCTTTCCCGCCAACTTTACCCGGCAGCTTGTTCAGACGCTTGGTGACAACAGCTACCGCGGCTATCTCCCCGCGTGCCGACTTGACTTTGACCCTGTGTCCATTCCCAATTCCTTTGGCTTCAGCCAGGTCTTCGCCGATCTCGACGAACATCTCTGGCATCAACTCCACCAGCCAGGGCAGATTTCGTGTCATCTGCCCCGCTTGCCACTCCTCGGTGACTCGGTACGTCATGGCGACATACGGGTATGACGTGGGCGACCCGGGATCGCCCCTGTCCTCACCCAGGAAGCAAGTGGGATCGTTCTTGGTACCCGACATCAGGTTGGCGTCCAGGGGGCTCTCCCAGGGCTCGTAGACCTCGGGCAGAGGTCCGTCGGCGCGGCCGTAGCCCCAGATGCGTGCCACTCCTTCAGGCTTCATAATGAAGGGCAGGTACTTCGAACCCACCGGGGCCACGTTTATCGGGGGCCATCCGCCATCGGGCACATCGCCTATCCACGTGCCGCCCCTCCACTCTATGACCGGCTGGTCCTCATCCCATGCCTTGCCGTCCAGGTCGACCGAGGCGCGGTTATAGATGATGCGGCGGTTCAGCGGCCAGCACCAGGCCCAGTTGGAGTACAGGCCGATCTGGTGCGGGTGGTGGTCTACAGGGTCGCGCCACTTGGCCCTGTTGCCCTCTTCCTCGGTGTACATGTCACAGTACAGCCAGTTGCCGGAGCTGGTGGTGCCATCGTCCTTGAGCTTGGTGAAGTTGGCCACCAGCTTGCCGTTGCTGTCGAGACCGTTGATCTCCCTGTTGACCTTGTCTACGTCCGCCCCATGTGTCCACGATAGCTTGATGATGGCGTCGCGATTGGGTGCGTCCGGGTCTGCCTTGTAGAGCTCCTTCAGCTTCTGGACCAGCTTGTCGACTATCCAGAGGTCGTCCTCGGCTTCGCCCGGTGGGTCTACGGCCTTATAGCGGTATTGGGCCCAGCGACCGCTATTGGTGATCGTCCCCTCCTTCTCATACGAAGCACAAGCCGGAAGCAGCCATACCTCGGTGTCGATTTCGCTGGTGGGCTTTGACCTGCTCGGGTTCTCCGGTTTCCAGAAGGCGGCGGTTTCCGTCTCCCAAAGGTCAACGCACACCAGCCAGTCCAGCTTCTCCAGGGCTTTGCGCTCGAAGCCAGCCATGGGGCCACCCACCGCCGGGTTCTGGCCCCAGCACATCAAGCCCTTGATTATGCCGTCGTTCATCTTCTCGAAGAGCCGCATGTGGCTGTAGTTCTCGCCCTTCTTCACTTTGGGCAGGTAGTTGAAGCGGGTGTCCATCAGGGCCGGATCGGGCGCAGACAGGACCCCGTACCACGCCGCCACCAGGCTGGCGATGTACTTCTTGTAGTTGCTCCACCAGTTGGAGCTCTTGTCGCCTGCAAGCCCGACGGGGGTAATGGTACCGGGCGCATGGTTGGCTACGTAGGTGTCCAGATCGGTGTCGAGGTGATGCGGCACCGCCAGGTAGCCCGGCAGGATGTGCCACAGCAGACACATGTCGGTGGAACCCTGCACGTTGGACTCGCCCCTCAAAGCATTGATGCCGCCACCGGCTACACCGATGTTGCCCAGTAGTAGCTGCAGGATGGCGTAGGCCCTGATGTTCTGAGTGCCGTACGTATGCTGGGTGGTGCCCATGGCGTACATGATGGTCCCAGACTTGCCCTTCTGCCCGCTGGCGGCATAGGTCCGGCATATCTCAAGGAACTTGTCCTTGGGCATACCGGTAATGCCGGAAACCGTGTCCGGATCGTAGCGCGAGTAGTGCCTCTTCAGGAGCTTGAAGACGGAGTAGTCGCTGTTGAGGTCTGCCACCGGATTGGTGGTATCCGCGTATTTCCAGGTCGTCTTGTCATAGCTCCTAGCGTCCTCGTCCAGCCCGCTGAATACACCGTCCAGGTCCACGGGAAGCTTGATGCCGTTATTGATGACGAGCTGGGCATTGGTGTACTGGTTGACGTACTCCATGTTGTAGTTCTCGGGATGGGCTTCCATGTCATCCAGTACCCAGTTGATCATGCCGCCGATGAAGGCTATGTCGGTCCCCGACCTGATAGGCGCCCAGATATCGGCCTTGGCCGAGGTGCGGGTGAAGCGGGGATCAACATGAATGACCTTCGCACCCCTTAGCTGGGCTTCGGTAATCCACTTGAAGGAGATCGGATGGTTCTCTGCGGCGTTAGAGCCGATGATAAGGACAACATCGGCATTCGCGATATCGCACCAGTGATTAGTCATGGCCCCTCTACCGAACGACTCTGCCAGAGCCGCTACAGTGGAGGAATGTCATATACGGGCCTGGTGCTCAATGTACACCAGGCCAAGGGCGCGGAGCATCTTCGCCAGGACGTAGCATTCCTCGTTGTCCAGCGCTGCTCCACCAAGCGAGGCTATGGCCTCGGTACGGTTGACCGTGTACGCCGTACCCGGTTCCGTGGATATCCAGTTGGCATCGCGGGTGGCCTTGATCTTGGCAGCAATATCGTTGATAGCCTCATCCCAGGTCTTCTCTTCCCACTCATCGCCACCAGCACGCCGGTACAGCGGCTTCGTCAGGCGCCACGGATTGATTTCCCCATCCACCTGATGTAGCTGCGCCAGGGCCTGCGCCTTGCTACAGAGCGATCCCCGGTTGATGGGATGGTCAGGGTCGCCCTCGACTTTGATGATGCCGTCTGCGTAGGTGGAGACTATTGCCCCACAGCCACCGGCGCAGTAGGCGCACATGGTGGTGGTTTCAGCGACCTTCGCCTCCAGCGGGAACGCCTTCGCCGAGCACGCAGACACATCGCCCGCCGCCAACGCTTTGTACACAAAAAAACTGCCCGCGCTGGCACCGGACAACTTGAGAAAATCCCTTCGACTTATGTCCACAAGGTGTCCCTCCTTTCTATCTAAGCTACCTGCCTTCCCTGCTCTGAGTAACCAGCCCTCCTTAACGCTATGATCTGCTCTCGTCTGCACAAAAAACAACCACCCTCAAGCTTGAGGCTGGCTGCTAATTACACCTGGATCCACTTCTTGCGAAGCCCTGTCGTATCTCGGCCCCCCTGTCAGCAACATCAGTCGCCTGCGCCACTGAGACTATAACACCGGCAGTTGACTCTAGTCAACTGCCCAACAATTGCCGTCGAGCACCCCTCCTGCCTCATCCTCCGGTGACCCGTGAGCCAATCGCCCTTTTGGTGCTACATTTTACACGCTTGGCGAGACCCATGTCAAACCGCTCCGCGGAAACCCGAGCGAGTGGCTGACCCAGCCTGCCATGTCTGATAGAATAAGGTACAATAACGCTGCTGGGCCGTTAGCTCAGAGGAAGAGCACCTGACTTTTAATCAGGGTGTCGTGGGTTCGAATCCCACACGGCTCACCAAAGCTAGACTGTCGAGCTTTACGGCTTAGTTTGGCGAGAATCAGGGTGTCACGACACTAGGTCTGCCGACACCCTGATTTTAGCATTTCTTGACGCGTTTTCAACCCTGCGCATTGAGTCATGGTAGGTAGGATACCGAAAGTGACACCGTTGCCTCAGAAGAAAGTGTTACCAAAGGGGGGCGATGGCACGAGAGAGCGCAACGGAGTACGTGGAAGCGGCGCAGCTTTGCAGGTGTCCTGCACCTGCGTACGGATCAGTCACGCATCGGGGACCAGCTTGTAGCCGTACCCTCTCATGGTGATGATCCGCCGCGGCCGATACGGGTCTGGCTCAACCCTCTTCCTCACCCTCCGGACACACTGCTCTATCTGTTCGTCGGTAACAAACTCATCTGGCCATACCCTGCTGGCTATCTCGTCTTTGCTGCAAGCCGCGCCTCGGTTTTCGTACAGAAAGGCCAGCAATTCAAAGTCCTTCAAGGCCAGGCTAGGCGCGAGTCTCTCTCCGTCTACCCACACGTCCCTGGCCTTCACATCCACCAGGATTCCCGCCTTCTCCCCTGATGTAGCGCCCCCAGCCAACCTCTTGAATTCCTCTCCGGGAAGATCGGCCGTTCCTTCTGACTCGTGAAATCGGAGCGCCACAACCCCACGCGCCAGCTCGATCAGGTCACCATCGCTCAGGCTGTGATCAACCTGCGGCTCAATCTGCCTGCCGTTGATGCTCGTCCCATTCTTGCTGCCCAAGTCACGCAAGAGGAACCCCCTCTCCGTTCTCACTATCTGGGCATGGGACCGCGAAACGAAGGCATTGTCAATCACAATCTTGTTGCCCTGCGACTCCCCCCGGCCTATCAGCGTTGTCTCCTGCACCAAACGAAAGAGACTGCCTTGTCCCTCGCCCTCCTCCACCACCAGAATGCCTTCGTGCTCATTCTCCATCAGGTGCCCCCGCTACACTGGCGCTTGCGCAGCCTCTCGTTGGCTGCTTGTCGGCTTTGTGTCAGCTGTTCTTCAGGCAAGCCAGCCCACAATCGGTTATGGTCAACTTAGCAAATTGCGGCGATCTCATCAAGTATGACACGGACGGTTCGGACTATGGATCGGATCAAGAGAATGGCATGGCCTCCAAAGGACGCGACAATAGGCAAACTGGTGATGTCTCTAGGTATGGCCATGGTGATACTTCCAGAGCCCATAACCACCGCCATGGGGATAGTCCTGCTCTGCCTCGCATGTCTAATGTGTGGCAGACAAGGCATTGACATCAAGATCTCGCGTCCAGGGAAGGAGGTCGTTAGATGGTCTGGCCTATCGGTGGACCCTTCCGCGCCAATCAGCAATGCCAGCAAGAGTAAGATGTGGGATGGCGTTGGCGATGTCGCCTGTGACAGTAAGGTATGATACAATGTCGCTAGGGGTTAGCACAACCGTCTCGCCGTTCCTTGTGCCGTTCCGTGTCGGCTGTCTCAGGCCCAGTTTGCCGGCAGCCAGTCAGGCCATCTATCGCATATGGAGGTGTGGTCATGGAGATACCGGTCGAGATTCTAGAGAGGTTGGCCCTCCGCTGTAAGCGGGTGGCAGAGCCTGAGGTCAATCTGGAACAGCTGAAGCGGGAAAGCCAGGGCGAGAGAAGAAAATGGTGGGAAGAAATCGAGGCCAACAGAGCTGAGTACAGGTCCCTTCCCTATGACCGTGACAAGTTCCTGGAGTCCAACTTCGCTCTGGCAAGGCTGAAGCTGGTGGCCTCCTTCGCAGACAGGGGTGAACCGATGCCGCCAGACCACGGCTTCAGACAGGAAGAGCTTGACGTGTTGCACGGCCTGGAGGAATTCATAGTCTATGACAGACTCTCGGTGGAGGACATAAAGGAGTACATAAAGAGCGGTCAGGAGGACGACAGGGGGATAGTCAAACTTGCCAGAATGGCCGCCGTCAACGGCTATGATCAGATGTACCGGCTTATGGAAGAGAGAGACATCCCCAACGACCTGGCTTTTGCCCTCCAGCGCGTGTATCAGGAGCGAATCAAGAAGGTGGAAGCTGCTGCAGCACAGATACGGCTGAGCGAGGTGCACCAGAGTGTTGAAGAAGCCGCGGAGCAGAAGGCGGTCGGCCTCAGGGCGGGGGTTACAGCCCAGGAGGCCAGGTTGCTCGAGCAGAACTACATAGCCCTGGTGCAGTCTCATCTGAGGAACTTGCAGGGCGCCGTCAGATGGCAAAGGATAAGGACATTCGACAGCGTTGACAAGATACGCTCTGAGCTGCGGGCGCTTTCGCCAACCGCGCCGGAAGCAGCCAAGCAGAACATGCCTCTGGGCAGGGGGATGAGTGCCGTCGTTGACAGGCGAAGGCTGCTGTTTTTCAGGAAGCCCTCGCTTCTCCTTGGCGTTCGGGTGCTCAGCGGCTATAGGGAACTCCATCTGCGAGGTCTTGACGCGGAAATCTCCTTTGGGGAGCTCACACGGCACGTGGAGAGGGCCATAGCTCAGGCGAAGGTATGCCCATTTGTGCTCGCGCTCGCTTCCACCGCTGGATGGAGTCAGGAGGCCATAGACTACGCGAAAGAGGGGGTGCTGCCCCCTGACCTGTCCGTGGTGCTCATAGACCTGAAGAAAAGGGAGATGCACCACAGGCTCGGGGACGAGAGACTGGAGAGAGTCCTGCCGTACCTGGAGGTGAAATAGAGGCGCAGATAGGCGCTTGTCAGGAAACCAGGGCCGGGGCAAACCGCACACCGCCTGCAAAGGATGGGGAGGAAAGTGGCTTTTCCCTGCGCGAGGTTCAGAGACTGCATCAGGGAGCGGCCGACGTGGGGGCCGGGATGCCAATGATGTCGCCCAGGCGATCTCTGGAGGCCTCGCCGTGTCGACTTCGTCGGCTAACTGTTGGGTGCTTGTCAGCCAAAGCTCGGGACAAGATGGTGGAAGGCCCTATACCATCGGGCTGACAGCTCGGTAAATGGGGGGTGCCATGAAAGTAGCAAGATATCTCAGAGTCACGAGACTACCTGGAGCCTTACTGGTATTGGCTATCCTGGCTGCTTCTGTGGCCAGCGTATTGGTGCCTGGGCACAGTGCCTCTGCGGCAGTCTCGTATCCCTTCTCCGACGATATGGAGAGTGGCGCCGGCCAGTGGGTGGCTGATTCCCCCTGGGCATTGACCAGCGAGGACTCGCACAGCGGCAGCTACTGCTGGACAGACAGCCCCGGAACGACTTACGAGAACGACGTCAATACTTCCCTGACGCTCGGCGTCAACTTGGGCATAGCGACGATGCCCGTGTTGACGTTCTGGCACCGGTATGACTTTGAGGCCAACGGCGACTGGGGTTACGTAGACGTCTCCACAGATCTAGGCCAGAACTGGACCACCATATACTTTGTCAGCGGGCAGAGCGTGGAGTGGAAGCAGGAGAGGATAGACCTCTCAGAATACGCGTTAATGGGTGACGCAAGGATAAGGTTCCGGCTGCAAAGCAACAGCTCCACCCGCTACGACGGCTGGTACATAGACGATGTCAGCATAGCCGAGAGCACCGCCACCCTCAGCTATCCGTTCCACGACGACATCGAAGCTGGACCCGTCACGGAGGGGAACTGGCATTCGTCCTCCTTTGAACTGGTGACCGGGGGGGCCAGTGGGACAAACTGCTGGCATGACAGCCCCTGGGGGAATACGCCCCGTTACTGCCATGCGGCGCTGACGCTGGCGGGGACGATAGACCTGAGCACGGCGGTGAGTCCCCAGTTGACCTTCTGGGAGCATTACTCGCAGTACAACTCCAGTTCCTACTGGCTGCACGTTGAAGTGTCCGATAGCTACGGTCACAGCGGGACCTATGCCACGCTGGCCAGCTACTGGGGGTCCCAGGCCACCTGGGTGCAGCGGCAGGTTGACCTGTCGGACTATGTGGGGCTGTCCAATGTGAGGATCAGATTCCGCACCCGTACCTAC
>QMOF01000065.1 GCA_003650185.1 Chloroflexota bacterium
CAAGACCCTCAACCCAGCCCTGGCAGAATGGGAGCGGGTCTATAACCACATCCGCCCTCATCAAGCATTGCAATGGAGAACGCCTGCGGAGTATCTTAGAGACTGCCATCCGGAGATCGCCCCAGACCTCCAACTGTCTCATATGTAGTGGACGAGTACAGGTCATTGACACAGGCAGAGTACAGGCATTAACATACCCCAGGCGGTTGGGGGTCGGAGCAGTCTGACCGACTGGCATCAGCAACCATGATCATCGTCGGAGAGAAGATCAACACCAGCAGAAGAAGCATAGCGGAAGCTGTCGAGCACCGAGATGGCCGATTCATAGCTGAGGTGGCACGCAGCCAGGTTGAGGCGGGTGCCAGCTACATAGACGTTAACGCTGGAACCTTCCTTGAACGCGAAGCCGAATGCCTCTGCTGGCTGGTGGAAACGGTCCAGGCAGAGGTAGACGTGCCATTGTGCATCGACAGCCCCAACCCCGTTGCCCTGGGCGAAGCCATGAAACGCCACAAAGGCGAGCCGATGATCAACTCCATCTCCCTGGAGCCCGACCGCCTGCGATCGCTCCTTCCCATAGTCACCGCCCAGCCGTGCCGCATCGTGGCCCTGTGCATGGCAGAGACCTCCATGCCCACCACTACAGAGGAAAGAGTCCAGGCTGGTTCCGAACTGGTTGAGAGATTGATGAACGAAGGAGTCCCTCTAGAGAGCATATTCGTGGACCCCCTCATCCAGCCCGTCTCGGTAGATACACGCATGGGGGTTGCCGCCCTCAAGGCGATACAGACAATCATGGAAAAGTTCGAGGGTGTGAACACCATCTGCGGCCTCTCCAACATTTCCTTCGGCCTGCCGGAACGCCGCCTGGTCAATCGTACCTTCCTGGCCTTGTGCATGTGCTCTGGCCTGTCCGCAGTCATTCTGGACCCTACGGACAAGCAACTGATGTCGATACTCCTAGCCGCCGAGATGCTTCTCGGACGGGATGAGTACTGCCAGGACTATATTGATGCTTACCAGGACGGTCGCATATCGGGCTGACGGCCTGCCCTTCTCACGCTAATGAAAACGGTGCAAGGGGGTTGAACATGAGAGATTTCCACTTACTGGCCCAAGCCGTGATGAACGGAGACATCAAGGCGGCAGTGGCACAGACCCAAGCAGCCCTCGATGCCGGGGCTGACGTCCAGGAGCTCATCGATAGAGGCCTCATCGCCGCTATGGATGAGGTAGGAGAAAAGTTCTCAAAGGGTCTGTTGTTCGTCCCCCAGATGCTCCGTGCCGCCAAGACTATGCAGGAATGCATGAAGCTGCTCCAGCCACTCATCAAGGAGGGCGAAGTGACCTCCAAGGGGAAGGTCTTGATCGGAACAGTCAAGGGTGACCTGCACGACATCGGCAAGAACCTTGTTTCGATGATGCTGGAGGGTGCCGGCTTCGCCATCACCGACCTGGGTGTGGATGTTCATCCCGACAAGTTCGTCCAGAAGACACAAGAGATTGAACCAGACATTGTGGCTATGTCAGCCCTGCTATCGACTACTATGCCTGCCATGCCCGCAACCATCGAAGCTTTGACCAGGGCAGGACTGAGGGACAGAGTCAAGGTCATGATCGGCGGAGCACCGGTGACCATGAAGTACGCTCAGGAAATCAATGCCGACTCATATGCGCCGGATGCAGGATCGGCCGTCACCGAAGCTAAGAAGCTGCTGGGTATAGACTGATCGATTCTTGTGGCAAAGGAGTGGACTGTGAGACCCATGGACGTTCCCGTGCTCCAACCTCGCTTGAAGGTTTTGAACCGTGAACAGGCGTTGGCCATCCACAGCGCAGCCCTCGAAATCCTGGAGAAAACCGGGTTCAAGATGGAACATCCCACTGCCTTGGAAATGCTTGTCGGTGCCGGGTGCAAGATCGCCAGCGACGGCCGCGTCAGGCTGCCCTGCTACCTGGTTGAGGAAGCACTGGCCTCAGCACCGGGGCAGATCACCTTGTATGACCAGAAGGGTAACAAGGCCATGCCGCTCGCCAACGGAAACCTCTTCTACGGCACAGGCTCTGATGCCACGTTCACCCTGGATGTGGAGACCGGCGAGCGCCGCCGTACCGTACTCAGAGACGTGGCCAATTTCGCCCGTGTGGTTGATCACCTTGACAACATAGCCTTCAATATGTCCATGGCCAACCCGGCCGATGTTCCGATCATCGAAGACATATACATATACGTCTTTGCCGAGATGGTGAGGAACACCAACAAGCCTATCGTCTTCATTGCAGATAGCGGGACGGACATCGCCAAGATATACCAGATGGCTTGCCTGGTAGCAGGAAGCGAGGAGCAACTCCAGGACAGACCCTTCCTGCTCAACTACTCCGAGGCCATCAGCCCATTGCACTTCCCCCAGAACGTCATGCAGAAGCTCATCTTCTGCGCCGAGAAGAAGATACCAGTGTGTCTCCCCTCCGGCTCAAACGCAGGCGGCGGGGCCCCTGTCACGCTGGCTGGGGCGATGGCCCTCGGCATCGCCGAGAACCTCGTAGGCCTGGTCGTCCACCAGTTGGCCGGTAGAGGTTCCCCATTTCTGTTTGGCCCCAATGTAAGCACCCTGGACATGAAATCCACCGTTGTCTCCTACGGCTGCCCCGAGTGGAGCCTGACCCAGGCGGCGCTGGCGGACATGCGCGACGAGATATACGGCCTGCCGATCTGGGCCTACGCTGGAGCTTCCGATTCCAAGGTGATGGATGCCCAGGCAGGGGCCGAGGCTATGTTCTCCATACTCACCGCCATGCTCTCCCGTGCCAACCTGATCCACGATGTCGGCTTCCTGGAGTATGGGTACACCTCCTGCCTCGAGATGCTGCTGATGGCCGATGAGCTGGTGGCTATGAGCCGTTTCTTCACCGACGGCATTCCAGTCAATGACGAAACGCTGGCGCTCGACGCCATAGACAGAGTGGCCCGCGGTGACGCCAACTCGATATTCCTGATGGACGACCACACTTTCTACCACTACGAGAAGGCACAGTTCCTGCCACATCTACTCGACCGCTCTCGCTATGATTCGTGGGAACAGGCAGGGGGCACCAGCCTCTACCAACGGTGCAACGCGGAGGTCAAAAGGATACTCTCGGAACACCAGGTCGAGCCCAAACCCGACGATGTGCTGAAGGAAATCCAGCACTTCACCAGGGGTCGGTAAAGAAGACAGCCACGAACATGGGAGCCTTCTTGCCCTTGTACGCTCCACTGACGCCCGAAGAGGTGAGGCAGATTGATCATACGTCGCGCCAGGTACTGGAGCGCGTGGGGGTGACCGTGTATGAAAGCTCCTGCCTCGAAACGCTGGACGCGGCCGGTGCCTGCGTCGACTACCAGACCCAGCGCGTGCGCTTCGACGGAGACTGGTTGAATGCAGCCTTAGGCTCAGCACCTTCCCAGTTCGTGCTCTATTCCAGAGACGGACAGAATGATATCCACCTCGGCGACGGCAAGGTATACTTCACCAATGGCGGCCGCGTGTTTCGCATCCAGGACAGCCAAGGGCGCGGTTACCGCTACACCATGCTGCGACACGTGGCCCGGACCGCTGCCCTGGTCAACCAGCTGCAACACATCAATTTCTACATCGTTGCCTGCCAGGCCCATGCCCTCAAACCCGAGACATATCACCTGAACGACTTCTACCAGGCCTTCAAGCACACCACCAAGCACGTCATGGGCGGTTGCGATGACCTGGATGGTGTCAAACAGGTATGGGAGCTGGCCAGCTTCATCGCGGGAAGCGAAGACAACCTCAGAGAGAAGCCCTTCGTTTCGGTCATCACCAACCCCGTAAGCCCGCTTACCATCGAAGCCAAGACGCTGCGCGTACTTCGCTTCTGCTGCACTCACGGCATTCCGGTAACATGCGCCCCCGCACCCATCGCTGGTGCTACAGCGCCAGCTACGCTGGGCGGGACACTTGTCCAGATGCACGCCGAGGCGTTGGCCGGAGTGGCTATTGCCCAGGCCCTTGCACCAGGAGCCAAGGTGCTTTACGGAGCCGTACCTGCCACGATGGACCTGAGAAACATGGAGTTCTGCCTGGGCTCTGTCGAGGCGGCTATGATGAATGCCGCCGCAGTGCAACTGGCCAAGCTGTACAATCTCCCTATCTATGCCTCCGCTGGTGTTACCGAGGCCAAGAAGAGCGACATCCAGGCTGGCTGCGAGAAGACGCTGTCCAACTTGCTGGTAGCTATGGCTGGCGCAGACTGTATTCACCTCTCGGCGGGGATACTGGACTCCGGAAACACCATTTCGTATGCTCAGTATGTGATTGACAACGAGATAATCGGCATGGTGCAAAGAGTGCTCTCTGGTATCAAAGTGGACCAGGACACTCTCGCCCTGGGAGCGATCCAGGAGGCTGGCCCGGGCGGCAACTATGTAGTGCAGGATCACACGGTGAAACACATGCTGGACGAGTTCTTTTACCCCGCCCTTTGCGTGCGGTCAAACTTCGACATATGGGAAGCACAGGGATGCCCTGACATGTTCACCCGAGCCAGTGACGTCGCACGGCAGGCTGTGGAAGGGAGTAGCAACCCTATCCTGGATGCTGCGTTGGTCCATCGCATAAAGACGGTTTTTCCAGGTATAGAAGATGTCTGACATTCTGGTTCCACATCACACAGGGAAGCGCGTACGCGTCATCGCGTGCAGCGTTTTCAAACCGGTGCTCAAACACTTTCAACTGGGTAGAATTCAGCCGGGTGTGCGCGTGACCTACCTGCCCTCCCAGTTACACAACACTCCCCAGAAACTGGAGAAGCGTGTGCTCAAAGAGATCATCTCGGCACGGCGAAGAAATGAGGCGATCGTATGCCTTTATGGGCAGTGTTTCCTGGATATAGACTCCTTCTGTGAAAGACACGGAGTGATCAGAGTAAGCGGGATCAACTGCGCTGAAATGCTGCTAGGCCGCAAACAGTTCGAGCGACTCATTGATGAGGCACCAGGGACCTACTTCCTAGAACAAGACCTCATCCTCAACTTCGAGAAGTACTGCCTGAAGCCCCTGGATCTCGAGGACGAGGAAATGCGAAAGGTCTTTTTTGAGCGGTACCAGCGGTTGGTCTATGTTCGCCAGCCGTCCGACCCAGACCTGCTCGCCAGAGTTAGCGAGCTGGCACAGTTCCTGGAGTTGCCCGTGGAGACCAGAGAGGCCGACTACTCGTGTCTGCAAGCGTGGCTCGTAGACTCGATCGCCCGTGCGCACGGTACCACACCGGGGCAGGTATCCACCGAAAGTCTTCCTCTCAGGTAGCTAGCATGAAAGACTCATCCGAGCAGCAACACGTCAAGAAGAAACGCTCCATAGCTGCTCCTGCATCGAGGAAGTACAAGACGAGGTACGTCTGGCTGAACGTCCTGCCGGATGACCTGTGGTTAAAGGTCCGCCAGGGCGACACCATACGGGATGCGCTGAAAAAAGCGGACGTGGAGTTGGAAGACGAGTGTGGCGGCCTGGGCAAGTGCGGCAAATGCAAGGTCAAGATACTCTCTGCGGTGGGCCCGCCCTCGAAGCAGGAGATGGAGCTTCTGGATGAGGAGGAATTGAAACAGGGAGTGCGCCTGGCCTGCCGCACTAAGGTCACCAAGGACCTGGTCATTCAAATCGGTGAGACTGACGCTACCACAGATTACTACCAGATCCTCAAGACCGGCCATCGCCCCCTGCTGCATCCGAATCCCCTCATAAGCAAGCGGCTCATCACTCTGCCGCCTGAACTTCAGCACGAAGGGCTTTCCGATCTCGACCGCATCAAGCTGGTCATGGTGCCCGAATACCAGAGCATGAAAGCCTCTTTGCACTGCCTTCGCCACCTGCCTGACATGCTGAGAAAGACGGAGTTTAGCGGAGCGGCTGTGCTGCACGACAGCGAGTTGCTGGCCTGGCAATTCTGGGACGAAGTCAACTGCCACTATGGCCTGGTATTCGATATAGGGACAAGTACACTGGTTGGCAAACTCATAAGCCTGATAGATGGTGTCGAAGTGGCCGTTGTCTCATGTCTCAACAGTCAGATCAAATATGGCACAAACGTCATCAGTCGCCTCCAGTACCTGAGACAACATGCCCACACCCTCGACTACCTCCACAACCTGCTGGTCAGGGACCTGAACCGTATAACCGGTCGCCTGCTGAAAGCGGCCGATCTGGAGCCCGACGACATCTTTGTTGCCGTCGCTGCCGGCAACACAACCATGCAGCACTTCCTGCTAAACCTGGACCCCTCGGCAATCGCTGAGGCCCCGTTCACACCGGTCTTCACTGATGGACTTGTGGTGAAGGCAGCCGAGGTGGGCCTCACATTGCACCCGGAGGCCGTCCTCTACGTTATGCCCACCAGGTCTGGTTACATCGGCGGAGACCTTATAAGCGTTATTCTGGCCTCAGGAGCCTTTGAACAAGAAGATGAGATCGTCCTGGGACTGGACCTGGGCACCAATGGCGAGGTGTTCCTCGGGAACAGAAGGAGGCTGATGACATGCTCAGCCGCTGCCGGACCGGCCTTTGAAGGCGCCACGATTTCCCGCGGCATGATAGCCAGAGCTGGGGCCATCGAATCCGTCCGGGTCGAGAATGGCACTCTTCAATACCAGGTGATCGGGAATATCAGCCCGAAGGGCATCTGTGGTAGCGGGCTGGTTGAACTGGTCGCCGTCCTTCTGCAAGCGGGCATCGTCACGCCGGAGGGTCTTATCCACCCCAGCGACACAGCAAGCGGCGAACTAAACGCCAGGCTGATCGACCGTTCGGGCGTGTACGACTTCCTTGTCGCTTCTGCTGAAGAAAGCTACGATCACAGACCCATCTGCCTGACCCAAAAAGATGTCCGCGAGCTTCAGCTTGCCAAGGGAGCAATCGCAGCCGGTATCAGGACCCTGATGGACGAGATGGGTATCGGCCCTCAGGATGTTCAACGCGTCTACTTGGCGGGGGCGCTGGGGAACTATGTCAGCCCACGAAGCGCCGCCCGCATCGGGCTGCTCCCAGGTCTTAACCCGGAGAGCATCACCTCTCTTGGGAACGCCGCCAGCACTGGGGCTTCTATGGTACTGCTGTCCAAGTACTACTGGCAGATGGCCAACGACCTGGCCGATTTCCTTGAGCATATTGAGCTCTCCTCGCGCGTCGACTTCAATGAATACTTCGTGGAGCACCTTGATTTCTCCGCGAGTCAGCCCGACTGGATTCCCCAAGAGCAACTCACGCTTACGGAGCACGGCGCGTCGGTGGAGTAGGCTGTTTCCGTCAATCGGTGGGCCTCGACGGCACAGCCTCAGCCCGCAGATAGACCTGCATCCGTCATACCGCCACCCCCCTTGAAGAACACCCCCAACAGCGGCTCCTCCATCAGCGAGACCTCCGCCAGTCTCAGGGCAAGGCCGATATTCTGGGGATCATGCACCCAGGGAGTGTCTGGCGACGACTCCGGGAGTTCAACGACCTCTCCCTCCCTGAGATACCTCGCCTTCTCTCGAATGGTGTCGAAAAGCTCCGGCGGGTCGAAGGTAACACACGGTGTCAGCACGGAGACAAAGGAGAAACCCTTATGCCGGACTGCCTCTTCTAGCAGCCACCCAAGTTGAGCGGTATCCGTGGCAATTCCCTGGGCGATGAAACTGGCCCGCGTAGACACACTGTAGCTGAGCATGTCCAGCAGTGGGTCCACGGGCGGATAGAATTGTCGTGACAGAAAAGCGCCTTCACCACGTTTCAAGTGCGGAGTGGTGGGACTCGTCTGGCCCTTGGTCAAGGCGTAGACAAAGTTGTTCACCATAATACAGGTAATGTCGAGATTGCGCCTCACCGCATGAGGCAGATGCCCAGCCCCGATGCTGAAGAAGTCGCCATCGCCGCCTATCACTACTACGGTTAGCTCCGGCCTGGCCAGCTTGGCTCCCTGGGCAATGGTCACGGCACGGCCGTGGATGCTATTGAAACCGTAGGTATCGATATAGGCCGGTATCCTCGACGAACAACCAATCCCGGAGACGACAAGTGCCTTGTGTTTCGGAATGCCCAAGCCTGGAAACAGCTTCCGCGTCAGGGTGCTCAAGAGGCCAAAGTTGCCACACCCTCGGCACCATACCGGCTTCACCCCCGTCCGGTAGTCAGCCCTGCTCATCATCATCGTGCTACCTCTGTCACCGGCCCGCTGAGTTCTTTCCTGCTGAACAGCCGCCCCCCTGCTCGAGCATATAACTCGGTTTTCCGCGGCATATCCATCTGTGCTCGAAGATAACGGTAGAACTGCCCAGAGTAGTTCATTTCCACCACCAGCAGCTTATCAGTCGATTTGACAAACCTCTCCACTCGCTCGGGCAACGGATGGATCAGTTGTGGAACACAGACCTTGACCTCGTCCTGGAGACCCAGCCACCTGACCGTCTCCAGCACAATCTGGGCAGAGGACCCCCAGGTCAGTATACCCCTGCCACAATTCTCGTTACCAAAAACCTCAACCAGACCGTCCCTGCCGCAGAGTGGCATCAGCTTGCTATACCTTTTGCGGTGCATCTGCTGGTTGGTCTCAAAGTCGAAAGCTGGCCAGCCTTTCTCGTTGTGGTTCAGACCGGTCATCTGATACGTCAGTCCTTCTTCGCCTGCCACGGCCATCGGCGAAATAAAGTCATCCGTCATCAGGTAACGGCGGTAGTCCCCTGTCTCTTCTCCACCGGGCCTCTTCAGCTCTTCCAACGGATAATCTTGCTTCAGAAAAGCATCATTCACCGCCACGAAGCCCTGACCCAGCCACTGGTCCGAAAGCACGATAACCAGCGTCTGAAAACGCTGCGCGATGTTGATCGCCTCCACAAGCAGGCGGTAGCAGCCCGGCACGTCATAGGGAGCCATCACCACCCTCGGCGCTTCACCGTGGCCACCATAGATAGCGTGGTTCAAATCGGACTGCTCCGCTTTCGACGGTATGCCTGTCGACGGCCCGCACCGCTGGACGTCCACGATGACCATTGGCACCTCGGCGGCCGACGCCAAGCCCATCATCTCGGTCATCAAGTCAAGTCCCGGACCAGATGTGGCTGTCATGGCCTTCAGACCGGCGATCGAGGCCCCGAGGGCCAGGCCCATCACGGCAATCTCGTCCTCCGCCTGGACGAAAACGCCATCCAGACGCGGCAACTTGTCCTGCATCTCCTGCATGATTTCCGACGCTGGGGTGATGGGATAGCCAAAGAAGGCGCGGCAACCGGCCCGGAGTGCCCCTTGGGCTACTGCGGCGTTGCCGTGAAGGACAACCTTCACAGAGCGATCCTGGGCTGGACACAGCTCCAATCCCGCGAAAGAGTGCCCCGCGAGCAGGAGCTCACCCGCCTCAAGCACCGCCACATTCTGCTTCAGGAGATGAAGCCCTTCATCCGTCTGGATAGCTTCGCTCGCCCTGTCCCCGCAGAGGCCAAGCAATCTCTTCACCAGACCAAGGGCGACCACATTCTTGTTGTGATCCGACCCGGTTGCCTGCCGACTCGCTTCCGAGAAATCAACCTCGAAGGACTTCTTCGGCAGACGCAGCCCCGACGGTGGAGCCTTCTCGTAGAGGACCACCGTCTCCGGTGCCAGAGGCACTTCCCGATCTACTTCGAGATACTTCTCCCAATCAAAGCACACCAGAATGTCCGGACTGTCCTTCGGCAGAGATACACCCTCAGCGTCCAGGCTCAATCTGACTGCCGTTGCCCCGCCTCTGATCTGGGGGCCATAGAACCTCAGCATATGGCTGAAGTAACCTTGCCAGGCAGCAAGCCTCTGCAACAGACTGCCCAGCGCCACCACCCCATCCCCACCCGACCCGGCGACTCCCACGGTTACACTTGAGCTTGCCATATTCACATGCCGCTGCCAATGTTAAGATTGCGGCCCAATGGCTGTCAATACGTGCTACCCACCAGACCGGCCATTGGCATCGAGAGGCTATCTGTCACCTTTCTGTGTCATTGCTACAAGAATACGGGCTGAGCTGCCTGGAGGGTTACGTTCTAATCGGGCCTTTGCATGGGTGGCTGATGCCCCCATCCGACCCGAAGCCTTTCCACCCCGACAAGGAGCCAACGTCCCTTCAGGTCGGGGGCCTCACAGGCACCAAAAGGGACGTCTGGCTGCC
>QMOF01000066.1 GCA_003650185.1 Chloroflexota bacterium
GAGCGCCTGAAGGAACTTGTAGGCTACGCCCACCCCTGCCAGTTGAGGGAAAGGGTAGACGGAATCAGCCCGCTTCGGGTTGACCACCGCAAATGCTTTGGGAAGTCCGTGAGAGATGGAGTGATGGTCGGTGACAATCACGTCCAGCCCCAGGCTCTGGGCATACTCTATCTCACGGACGTTACCGACACCACAATCGACGGTCACCACCAGGCTAGCCCCTTGCTGGCACAGGCTGTCCAGGGACACGCAGTTCAGGCCATAGCCCTCCTCCACGCGATGAGGAATGTACGGGACTACATTGCCTCCGAGAAGAGAAAGGCCCTCGGCCAGGACAACGGTGCCACAAATGCCGTCAGCATCAAAATCACCGTAGACGGCGATGGTCTCGCCACGGAGGAGTGCCTGGTAGACCCTGGCTACCGCCCTTTCCATCTCCGGAAGCAGAAGGGGGTCACCTTGCTGCCCACCGTCCATCCTCAAGAAATCTTCGGCTTCACTGGGACTGGTGATGCCGCGGCTGTATAGAAGCTGGACGGCTACAGGAGGGAGACGCATCTCCCCCAGGAATCCGGCTGGAGCGGGGGGAAGGACCTTCCAGCGGCGATGGTTCAACTACTGACCCTCGCTGTATTCTCTGAGCACCAGTACCGAGTTATGCCCTCCGAAACCGAACGAATTGGACAGGGCAGTCCTGACCCGCTGTCGCCTGGGTATATTGGGTACATAGTCGAGGTCACAATCAGGGTCAGGATTGGTGAGGTTTATGGTGGGCGGAATCACCCCGTGCTGGATGGCAAGAACACATACTATCGCCTCGATGGCACCGGCAGCCCCGATAAGATGACCCATCATCGATTTGGTGGAGCTGATGGGAAGGCGATAGGCATGTTCGCCGAAAACACTCTTGATGGCCATTGTTTCAGCCCTGTCGTTCAGCGGCGTGGAGGTGCCGTGGGCGTTAATGTAGTCGACCTCTTCGGGAGATATCCCGGCTTTCTTTAAGGCCATCTGCATCGCCTTGGCCCCACCCTCACCTCCCGAGGCAGGCTGCGTGATATGGTACGCATCCGAGGTGGCACCATAGCCCAGGACCTCGGCCAGTATGTGAGCGCCGCGCTTCAAGGCGTACCGCAGACTCTCCAGTACCAGCACCGCCCCACCCTCCCCCATAACGAAGCCGTCTCGCTCTGCGTCAAACGGGCGAGAAGCCTTCTGCGGTTCGTCATTGCGCCTGGACAGGGCCCCCGCCGCGTTGAAAGCGGCAACACCTATCGGGGTGATAGCCGCCTCCGCACCGCCAGCCACCATCACCTGAGCGTCGCCACGCCTGATGATCTCGCACGCTTCTCCGATGGCATCCGTGCCGCTGGAACAGGCGGAGGTAGCACAGAAGTTGACGCCCTTTGCTCCTAGCAGGATGGAGACCTGGCCCGAAGCGCCGTCGGTGATCATCATAGGGACGAGAAACGGGCTCACCCGCCGGGGCCCTTTCTCCGCCAGCACGTTGAACTGGGCAGACAGCGTCCCTAGACCCCCGATCCCGCTGCCGATCAGCACGCCAATGTCTTCAGCATCGTCCAGGTCGAGCCTAGCCTGCTCCACCGCCTGCAGGCTGGCCGCCACAGCGAAGTGTGCATAGCGGTCCATGCGCCGCGCCTGCTTGTGCTCCACGTAATCTGTGGGGTCGAAGTCCTTTACCTCGGCAGCGATGCGTGTCTCGAAAGGAGCCGGGTCGAACAGGCTGATGTAGTCGACGCCAGACTCCCCTCTGAGCAAAGCCTCCCATGTCGAGGTCACATCGAGGCCCAGCGGACTGACCGCCCCCATACCGGTGACGACGACTCGCTCGCTCATTTACGGCCAGTAGAGCCTCTCGGCTTCCTTCTTCAGCTCGGCGCGGAAATCCGGGTGGGCAACCCCAATCAGCTCCAGGGCACGCTCCCTCTGCGTCTTGCCCTTCAGCCTGGCAATCCCATGCTCGGTCACAACTATGTCAGCCAGCGTGCGCGGCGTGCTGACGACAGTGCCGGGCTCGAGCATAGGCACGATCCGGGACAGGCTACCCTCCCTGGCCGTTGACGGGATAGCCACGATGCTACGCCCACCTTTCGAAAGGTAGGCCCCGATAGCAAAGGAAAGCTGACCTCCGGAGCCGCTGGTCATCACCGGCCCCACGGACTCCGCCGCGATCTGGCCGGTCAGGTCAACAGCAATGGCGCTGTTGATGGCCACCATGTTGTCGTGCGAGGCTATGACCCGAGGGTCGAGGACGTAGGTGGAGGAATAGACCTCGAAGAGCGGATTGTTGTTGATGAAGTCCATCTCCTCCTTGGTGCCGCCACCCACGGCTGTAGCCACCGCTTTGCCCTGATGGATGTTCTTGCGCTTGCCGTTGATAACGCCGCTCATCACCAGAGAGCCAATGCCTCTGACGGTATTCTCCGAATGCCAGCCAAGGTCATGCTTGCTCTCGAGGTCACCCAGTTGGGCCACCCATTCCGCAGTACCCCCCACCCCAATCTCCAGGCAATCACCGTCTCTTACCAGCGTACCAACGTAGCCGGCGATGGTCTTCTCCAGCTCACCCGGCCCGGCGCTTCTTCTACCAAGTATGTCCGTGCCACCCGGGACCTTGCCCGTCGGCGTATGCTCTACGAAGTAGTCTATCTCCGAGACGTGAACGAAGTTGTCTCCGTACGTCCTGATCATCCTTTCGTTTACCTCGGCCAGCACCGTCCGCGCTTCTCTGACCCATTCCTTCTTCTTCCATAGCGAGGCGCCAAAGCTGCAGAAGCCGTGCTCGTCCGGAGGCGAAACCTGTACCATGACCACATCAATTGGCTTTGTCTCGATCGTGTCGGGCACCGCATAGAGCCCGCTCACAGTGAAATCCGACTTCTTCTGGTTCACCAGTGCCCTTACTAGGGGTAGCACATAGGAGGTCTCCAGCTGAAAGGCGTCCGGGTACACATCGTACCAGCTAGGATCATACATCGGCAAATCGCTTCCCCCGCCACCCATGATCCTCACCCCGCTCAGCTCGTCCGCTCTGCTGACCAGTGCCAACCCCAAAGCAAGCGCTTCGGGTTGGGCCATAACAACATAGTCCCCTGACTTGACCGCCTTCAGTGCCTCCTCAGGTGAAACCAGTCTCTTCTTGTATTCCTCTCGCCAATCCACGCTTGGAATTCACCTCCTCAAGTCAATCCACGGGCTATGGTAGCATCGGCCCTTCCTAGCGTCAAGGAATAGCCAGGCACGACCATGCGCCTCGAGGTGCCCTTCCTCTAGCCAGGATTCGCCCGGCCGAACCCAGCACACACCTACCCGCACTTGGTGTAGCCGCAGCCGGGACACAGGAAGCAACCCTCCTGGTAGACCAGCAAGGTACCGCAATCAGGGCACTGTCCAGCCACGTTCACCGCAGCCACTACCTCGGGCCGGCTAGGAGCAGACTCGGGCCCGTCACCAGCCTCGCCCGCCTCTTTTTCCAGCACACCGCCGATGGCATCAGGACAGGATAGGACCGCATGGCCTGCATCCCAGGCAATCGACGGACATCGAATGCCCCGCAGGTGCTTTACTATGGACGACACTTCCAGGCCGGACCTCAGCGACAGCGAGATCAGCCGACTGATGGCCTCCAACTGGGCGGAGGCACAACCGCCGGCCTTCCCCAGGCTGGAGAAGACCTCGCAAATCCCCTTGTCATCTCTGTTCACAGTGACGTAGATATGTCCGCAACCGGTGGACACCCTCTCAGTCGTCCCGACGGTGGTCCGGGCTCGCTTCCGTGGGCCAGGTGGCCTGACCTCGGTCATCCTCTCCTTCTCCCGAGTCATGCTCAGCACCTGGCCCTCCTTGCTTCCATCCCGGTAGATAGTTATGCCCTTGCAGCCCAGACTATAGGCAAGCCGGTAGACCTCGGCCACATCCTCTCGGGTGGCCTGCCGCGGAAAGTTCACCGTTTTGGAGACGGCATTGTCAGTGTACTTCTGAAAGGCTGCCTGCATTCTAACGTGCCACTCGGGAGTTATGTCATGCGCTGTCACAAAGACCTTCTGCACCCACTCCGGCACCTCATCCATCCCGCGCACACTGCCACGCTCAGCCAGCTTCTTCATCAACTCATCACTGTAGAACCCCTCCCGCCTAGCTACCTCCTCAAAATAAGGGTTAACCTCCACCAACTGCTCACCCTCAAGAATGTTGCGCACGTATGACAGGGCAAAGAGCGGCTCAATCCCGCTGGAGCAGTTGGCCACAATGCTGAGCGTGCCTGTGGGAGCAATGGTGGTGCGCGACGCATTCCGAAGCCGGGGGCCGCCGGGCACATCGTAGATGCTCCCCTCGAAAGCCGGAAAGACCCTTCTTTCCTCTGCCAACTGGGCCGAGGCATCATTCGCTTCCTGAGAGATGAACTTCATCACCTTCTCCGCCATCTCCAGCGCCTCATCCGAATCGTACGGAATGCCCAGGCAGATGAGCATGTCGGCAAACCCCATCACTCCCAGGCCAATCTTCCTGGTGGCCCTGGTCATCTCGCCTATCTCCGGCGAAGGGAACTTGTTCACGTCTATAACGTTATCCAGAAATCTCACCGCCAGCCTCACCATCCTGGCCAGCTTGGGGTAGTCTATCTCCATCTTGTCCTTGCGCCGCCGCAGCATCCTGGATAGATTGATCGAACCCAGATTGCACGACTCGTAGGGCAGCAAGGGCTGCTCACCGCACGGGTTTGTGCTCTCGATCATGCCCAATCGTGGAGTAGGGTTGTCCCGATTGATGCGGTCAATAAAAACGATGCCCGGATCACCCGTCCTCCAGGCCATATCCACTATGTCGTCGAAGACCTCCCTGGCATTCAGCGTCCCTGCGGGCTGGCCAGTGCGCGGGTTGATGAGGTCATAGGTGCGTCCTTCCTCCACCGCCTCCATGAAGTCCTCTGTAATTGCTACCGAGAGATTGAAGTTGCTGAAAGAGGACGTGTTCTCTTTGGCATGGATGAACTTGAGTATATCGGGATGGTCAACATTCAGGATGGCCATGTTGGCGCCGCGGCGCATGCCACCCTGTTTGATGACGTCGGTGGCGGTGTCGAAAGCCCTCAGGAAAGACACCGGGCCGCTGGCCACCCCACCGGTAGAGCCCACCCGGTCGTTCTCCGGTCTGAGCCTGGAGAAAGAGAAGCCGGTACCGCCTCCACTCTTGTGGATCAGGGCCGTCTGTTTCACCGCCTCAAAAATGGACTCCATTGAGTCCTCGATGGGAAGAACAAAGCAAGCAGACAACTGCCCCAGGTCTCTGCCCGCGTTCATCAGAGTGGGAGAATTTGGCAGGAACTCCAGGTTGGCCATGACCTGAAAGAACTCCTGCTCTAGAGCCTTGACATCTGACTGAGGATCGTACGCCAGCTCAGCTGAGGCTACGCAGTGAGCAACCCGGCGGAACATATCCGCTGGTTTCTCCACAACGTTTCCATCCTGGTCTTTCCTCAAGTACCTCTTCTCCAGCACCCTCAAGGCATTGGGGGACAACTTTACCGCAGCCCTCTTACCGCCCTGCGTTGGAGTGTGGATGATCCTGATCTGCCTGGGTTCGGGCTCCGCAAAAGCCTGCCGATGGCCCATCTCGGCCAGGGCCTCCTTGACCATGCCCTTGATCTCCGAGGGCTCATGGACTCTGCTCCCTCTTCGCTTCCTGCTCACGATCAGGTCTTCCATACCCGGGAACGGCAGGCTCGCCTCTTCACGCTCCAGGCGATGGATAACCTCCTCTATCAGCTTCTCCGCCAGGTCGCGATCGGAGATGCCCATCGAGTCCACAGCCGCGAATACAGCCTGAGCTATCCTGTCATGGGCAATACGATCAGACTCATGGTTGCCAGATCCGTGCTCAGACATCTTCCCTCCCCCTTCTTTGTTCCGAGCCTTTTGCCCGGCCTCTGGCTGGAACAACAAGCTGCTCGGTTGGAATCAGAGGCAATTGAGCCGCAGGGACCCTGCCCGACCCACGAGCCAATGCTTCTACCTCGTCCTTGAAGCTTTCTACGTCAGCAAACTCCCGGTATACGCTGGCAAAGCGGATGTAAGCAATGCGGTCAAGCTCCCGCAGATGGTCCATCACCAGGGCTCCTATAGTGGAGACAGGCACCTCAATCCGGCCCAGTTGATGCAACTCTTCCTCGACCCTGTCCACCAGTCCCTCCAGATCCTGGTTGGATACCGGACGCTTGGCACACGCCTTGCGAATGCCCGTGGCCAACTTCTCCCGACTGAACTCCTCGCGCCGGCCATCCTTCTTCACCACCAGGAAGCTGTTCGACTCAACCCGCTCGTAGGTGGTGAACCGAGCACCGCAACCAACGCACTGCCGACGCCGACGCACACCATCATTTACCGACCGCGAGTCGATGACCCGGGAGTCATCATGAGCACAGTAGGGACACTTCATGCATCGGCTCCTATATGTTGGGGCATGGCGGACTATAACACAATATATAGTAGATGTCAAGAGATTAGCGACCTTGGTTAGCCGGTTCGAAGAACGATTGGAGAGATGACTATTCTTCGGTGCCCGTTTTGCTCTATCCGTGTCACCACATGGTCAGCCCACCGCTGACGCTGAGGGTCTGTCCGGTGACAAAGGAGGCCCGTTCCGAGGCCAGGAAGAGGACCGCGTCTGCGATGTCCTCAGGTCTACCAAGCCGCCGTACCGGCCAGTACCTCATGGCTTTCTCCAGCACCTCGGGCGTGTAGAAGTCGTAACCCCATTGCTTCCAGAAGCTTCCCTGACCGACATGCTCAGGGCTTTCCGGAACGATCCAGCCCGGGCAGACCACATTCACGTTTATCCCGTACCGGCCCAGTTCCCAGGCCAGGGCCCTGGAAAGCGAGATGACCCCACCCTTGGCCCCACCGTACACAGCCAGGTTGTACGCAGCGAAGCCGGAGTGTCCCGAAACAGAGGCGATGTTGACGATCTTGCCGTCTTTTCTGTCTATCATATGATCAACCACCGCCCTGATGCAGTTGATGACGCCCCACAGGTTCACGCTGATCTCCTTTTCCCACTCCCACCTCGGCTTCTGGATAAACGGCCTGGCACGCGGAGTCCCGCCAGCATTGTTGACCAGCACGTCTATCCGGCCATATCGGTCCAGTGCCTGGCTGACCATAGCCTGTACCGACTCCCAGTCGGTCACGTCAGTCCTCACCAAGACAGCCTGACCGCCCAGGCCGTTGGCCTCATCGACCACCCTCTGACCTTGCTCCTCGTCCACGTCTGCATTGACCACGTTCGATCCTTCGCGGGCAAAGGCCAGCACAATGCCCCGGCCGATATTGGAGCCACCCCCGGTGACTATTACGGTCTTCCCTTTCAGGCCAAGCTCCACCCTGTCCCCTTTTCGATGCGCTCGCACCAAAAAGCAGCCGTGCTCCCAAGCCAATGGCGGCGGTCTCACAGGCCGCTGACTGCCCGGAACATGAATAGCGCAGGGCATGTCCCGAAGCCTTCGCCTCCGGCACCCCTGACCAGCCTATGCCTCCATCGCGAACTCCCACTGGCAGGCGATCTCGTCCGGGCTCCCGCGGGGAGGGAGCTTCAAAGCCCCGACCTTGACCCTGGGATTGAACAGGCTGCCCGCCCGCCGCAGACGCACCAGCGCCTGCGGCGAGAAGTCCTCCATCCTCAAGTCCGGCCTGAGCTCACCGCTGTAGTCCTCAACCTCTGCCATCAGTTGTCCCTCCTGCGTGGTCGCTTCGCCGCAGCAGAGCAAACGTGCAGGATGCCCGACACCGCCAACCCGCGCCCCTTATAACTCACAGGCTACCCAAACGTCAAGGGACGAAGAACCGTGTCGCTGGCAGGAGGCAGACATATCGACACGTCAGCCTGCACCCGCGCCCCCAAGATGTCAGCCGCCCCACATCCGAATTGCCATGTCTCTGGCAATCGAAACGTGTATAATCCACCAGTAACAACGAGGCCAGAGTACTCAACCAGGCCAGGAGAGGACGGCAAATGGCGATGTTTGGATACGCGGGCAAGATACTCAGAGTGGACCTATCCTCAAGGAAGACCGAGAGCGTGTCCACGCTGGACTACGCAGACCAGCTCATCGGGGGGAGGGGCATAGCTGCCAAGGTGTACTGGGACGAGGTGCCCCCTGATGCCGAGGCCACGCATGCTGACAACAGGCTGATCTTCGCCACCGGCCCGTTGGCCGGAGTCCCTGTGCTGGGCGGCTCGAGGTGGGGCGTGTTCGGCAAGTCACTCCACCCCGTACCGGGGCGCTTCTGCTATGGCAACTTCGGCGGACGGTGGGGCGCTGAGCTCAAGTTCGCTGGCTACGATGCCATCATCGTCCACGGTACATCCGAGAGGCCGGTCTACCTCTTCGTATATGACGGTCACGCTGACATAAGGGACGCCTCCGCCCTGTGGGGCAAGGGCAGCGTCGAAACCAGGGAAACACTGAAAACCGAACTGGGCAGCACTGTCAAAGTGGTGGCCGTGGGCCCGGCTGGCGAGAACACGGTAAGCACGGCCTGTCTCACCGCGGAGAATGACGCCAGCGCCTCCGGGGGGCTCGGGGCGGTCATGGGCGCCAAGAAGCTGAAAGCCGTCGCTGTGTCCGCCACCCAGAAAGCATTGAAGGTCGCCCAACCGGACAGGCTGCGTGACCTGACCACCCGCTTTCGCCAGCTTGACAGAGGCGCTATCACCGCCTGGGGGACAGACTTCCGGATGACTGGCCCCAACATCAAGAAGGACCCCTGCTACGGCTGTCTCGGCAATTGCCTCAGGGTACTCTACACTGCCGAAAATGGCAAACAGGGCAAGTACATGTGTCAGTCTGCCCTGTTCTACCAGCCCTGGGCCTATCGCTACTATGGCACGGCGAACGACGTCCCCTTCTATGCCAACAGGCTCTGCGACGACTACGGGCTCGATACCTGGTCTCTCGAACTGATGCTCCTGTGGCTGAACAGATGCTACAGAAATGGTATCGTGACTGAACACGACACCGGGCTTCCCTTTTCGAAGCTGGGCAGCCTGGAGTTCATACAGACGCTGGTGAGAATGATCGCCACTCGGGAAGGCTTCGGGGACGTCCTGGCCCGGGGGATGGCCGAGGCCGCTGCGTCGCTGGGAACCGAGGCAGTCTCCAGGCTGAAGCACAGCGATCCGTACGAGCCCAGGTTGTATGTCACCACGGCGCTGCTCTGGGCAATAGCGCCAAGGGAACCCATACAGGAACTCCACGAGGTGGGCCTGCTCATAGCCCAGTGGGTGAGCTGGCTGAAGAAGGTGGAGGGAGCGCACGTCACCAGCGACGTGCTGCGGGCGATCGCGCAGAAATTCTGGGGGAGCAAGAAGGCTGCCGACTTCACTACCTGGGAAGGCAAGGCCCTGGCTGCGAAAAGGATACAGGACCGCCAATATGCCAAGGAGTGTCTCATCCTCTGTGACTGGATATGGCCCATCATGGACAACAAGTACGCAGCAGACGGCGTCGGAGACCCAACGTTTGAGAGTCAGATATTCTCGGCCGTCACCGGGCGCGATATGGACGAAGAAGGACTCTACACGATCGGCGAGAGAGTCTTTAATTTACAGAGGGCCATCCTGCTCAGGGAAGGATGGAGAGGTAGACAGGATGACAGGCTCCCCGACGAGTGGCACGATTCACCGCTGAAAACGGGCATCACCAACCCCGAATGCCTCGTGCCAGGCAAGCGAGGGGAAGCCGTCTCGCGGAAAGGTGCAGTGGTTGACAGGGAAGAGTTCGAGAGGGCGAAGGAGGAGTACTATCGGCTCAGACGATGGGATGTTGGCAGCGGTCTCCAGACCGCTCGCTGCCTCCACCGACTGGGCCTCGAAGATGTCGCCGCTGACCTGGAACGAAGGGGCCTCCTGGCAGGCACCAGGGGGCGGGGGCCTGACGCACGGCGGGAGTAGGAGCGGGTGCCTCTCTCGGCGCCAGGGTCGCCCCCGGCACCACCCCCGAACCGGTCTATGGTGCGTGCTCACATTGTGAATGACAGCACGTTTGACGCTGCGCGTCGTTCCAACTAAAC
>QMOF01000067.1 GCA_003650185.1 Chloroflexota bacterium
CCCTCTTGAGCCGGATGGTGATATGGGTTATAATCACGTCCTACAGCGTCACATGACCGGGACTGAGGGAGCAGTCAGCGGTTCTACGCGGGGAGGGTCATAGGAAG
The DNA here is from genome assembly GCA_003650185.1 of Chloroflexota bacterium. Taxonomy (GTDB): domain Bacteria; phylum Chloroflexota; class Dehalococcoidia; order UBA2247; family RBG-13-53-26; genus B9-G15. The sequence continues at coordinate 108 of QMOF01000067.1, forward strand.
AAGGTACTGGACATAGCATGACCGGCAGGTCTGGGCGGCTCGTCATTGTTGGCCTTGATGGGATGCCGTACCGCCTCATCAAGGACCTGGCTGAAAACGACGTGATGCCGCATACCAGAGCTCTCATGGGCAGCGGCGTTTTTGGCCAGATGGCGTCCTCCATCCCCGAGATATCCTCTGTGGCCTGGACTTCGATAATCACTGGTACCAACCCGGGCTACCACGGCATATTCGGGTTCACTGACATTCCGCTCGGGACCTACCGGCTGTCGTTTCCTAACTTCAACAACGTGAGAGTGCCACCCTTCTGGAAGCGCGAGGGTATTGGTAAATCGGTGATTATTAATGTTCCCTTTACCTACCCTGCCACCAGCCTCGACGGGGTGCTCATCGCTGGCTTTGTCGCCCTCGACCTGCGAAAGGCAACTTACCCACCTTCACTCCTGCCCAAGCTGAACGAAATAGGCTATCAGATAGACGTCGACTCCGATAAGGGGCACAAGTCACTCGATTTGTTTCTGAGGGACCTGGACAGGACTCTGGCCAAGCGGATAGAAGTCTATCGCTACCTGTGGGCCGAAGAGGAGTGGCAGAACTTCGTGCTTGTCTTCACCGGGACCGACCGCCTGGCCCATTTTCTATGGGATGCTTACGAAGACAAGGCGCACAAGTACCATTCGGCCTTCCTGGACCACCTTCACCGGATAGACGACGTGGTGGGGGAGATAGTGGGTAAGATGAACCAAAGTGATCTCCTGATTATGCTTTCGGATCACGGCTTTGGACGGTCTGAGGTAGACGTCTACGTGAACCGCTTCCTTGAGGAGAAAGGACTGTTGCGCTTCAGCAAGCACCCACCTCAAAGCATGGCCGACATCGACCACGGCACTAGAGCTTTCGCGCTTGACCCGGCCAGGCTCTACGTTAACATGGAAGGCAAGTACCCGCGCGGGAGCGTCAGTCCCGAAGAACGAGAGGAGGTACTTGACGAACTGACCAGAGCGTTTGAGTCACTGGAGTTTGGCGGCCGAAAGGCAGTGAAACGCATCTACCGAAAAGAGGAGATCTACGACGGCCCTTGCCTGGACCAGGCCCCTGACCTGGTTGTGCTCCCTAACGCAGGGGTCAATTTCAGGGCAAACCCCAAGGGGGGGCAAGTCTTCGATAGGAGCGCCTTCGTTGGAAAACACACCCAAGAAGATGCCTTCCTGTTGCTCAGCGCCTCGGGACAGTGTATACTTCCCAAAAATCTGTGCGTGTCGGACGTAGTTGGCGTGATAGACAGCATCAGCAGTTGATTGCTGTTCGTAAACAAGCATCGGTTATCCACGGCCATTCGTTAGGAGGGGTAGATGCATAACAAGAACTGCACTTGCTGGAACTGCCCGGCAATAGACCTGACAGGGAGCGTGGACTTTCGGGCCTGCGGGCAGTCGAGAGAGGTGTTCACCCAGGATTCTGGCGACGGTGGAGAAGCCTACATTGTGGCCGAGTGTGCCCGCCGTCCTGCCCTGGGGCTCTTCGATCCGACGTCAGTCACCTTTGAAGAGTGCCCCGAGTGGCAGCCCACCCCCTATGGCTATCTGCTGAAAGACATGAGGGTGATGATCCTGGGAATGGATGGCTATCTCGGGTGGACGCTTGCCCTCTGGCTGGCCAACCTCGGGTGCAAGATCAGCGGGGTGGACAGCTTCGCGCGCCGGGCCTGGGTAGCGGAAAGGGGCGCCAACAGCGTGGTGCCGATCCACACCATGGACGAGAGGCTTAAGGCGGCACGCGAGGTGCTGGGGCTGGATAACATCCAGTTTCGTCAGATCGACATACTGAAGCAGCGCGACCTGTTGCGCCAGTTTATTGAAGAGGTAAGACCCGAGGCCATTGTTCACTACGGAGAGTGCCCCAGCGCTCCCTACAGCATGATAGACCTCGACCACGCCAGCTATGTACAGCAGAACAATGTCCTGGGCACCCTTGGCGTTCTTTTCATGATGCGAGACCTTGTGCCGGAAGCCTCTCTCATCAAGCTGGGTACCATGGGCGAGTACGGCACACCCCTTACCGGCCGCCCCTTGTTCGAGGGGATGTTCCCCGCAGACGCCGTGCTGAAGTGGGGCGACCGCGAGTGGAGCCTGGGGGGGGAGCTCACCCCCCGTGACCCGCCGAGCTTCTATCACGTGAGCAAGGTACAGGACACGTACAACGTGTGCGAGGCATGCAAGTACTGGTGGTTGCGCTCCTACGACGTCATGCAGGGCATCATCTATGGCGTACATACGCCACAGTTGGCTGCTGACCCGCGACTTCGCACCCGACTCGACATGGACGAGTGTTTCGGCACGGTGGTGAACCGTTTCGTCACCCAGGCAGTCGTCGGGTTCCCGCTGACGGTGTTTGGCAGCGGGGAGCAGATACGTGGCCTCATCGCCCTGGAGGACGCCATGCAGTGCATGACGCGTCTCATCGCCCATCCGCCCGAGCCGGGCCAGTACGACGTGGTCAACCAGATGTCCAGCTACTGTAGCGTGAGGCAGTTGGCCGATGCAGTGGCCAGAGTAGCCAGCAGGGAGTTCGGTATCCCGGTGGTCATCCAACGGGTGGAGAACCCTCGGGTAGAAGCCGACATCCATCCCTACGAGCCCGTGTACAACAAGCTGCCCGACCGGTTGGGCTTTCAGCCACAGGCCTCGCTGGAAAGCGAGATTTACCGGATGCTGGAACTGCTCACCCAGCCCCATATCAAGGCAAGGCTTGAAGAGAACAAGCATTTGATTCTGCCACGCACCTGGTGGTCCGGGTTCAAGAGACCAGTGGAGACGCTGGAGGTGGTAGAGGAAGTCAAGTATGAGCCGCGTGTTGCAGTTTACGGATCGTAACTTTGATCAGGAGCTATTCTCTTCACATGTGCCTGTGCTGGTCGACTTCTGGGCCTCATGGTGCCTCCCGTGCAAGGCCATGGAACCCATCATCGACGAGCTGGCCGCGGAATACGAGGGTAGGGTCAAGGTGGGCAAGCTGAACGTCGACCAGAATCCCAGAACAGGCAGCAAGTACCACATCAAGGGAATACCGACCTTCATGGCCTTCGTGGCAGGCGAGCCGGTAGCCCACAGAGTAGGTGCCCAGTCCAAGGCACAGCTAAGAGAGCTGATCAACGGACTTCTGGGGCCGCACGGCAAGGTGACACCACCGGGGGCTGGGTCACGCGAGTGACAAGCTATGCCGTTCTGCCCGCGGCAGGCTGTCGACGGGTGCTGCTTCCGGTCTGGGAGCAGCGTCGGCCCTTTGGAGGCTGTGTGTAGCATGTCTCTGGGTCGGTGTTGACACCCCATCCACTGGAGCGCCTGGGCAGGGGCAAATGGCCACCAACCAGGACAGCAGCGTTCGCTGGTCAAGGCGCCCGGGAGCAGGAATCCAGGTGGCCGCATCTTCCGGTATTTCCAACCGTAGACGCGGTAGCTTATAATAGCGCGCGGCCAAGGCGCCCGGTGGCGCTGTACATCTGGCCTGAGAAGTAGACACGAGTGACAAAGGTAGTAGTCACTGGCGGCGCTGGCTTCATCGGCTCCCATCTGGCCCTGAAGCTGGCCGAGAGAGGGAACCACGTCACTATCGTGGACGACCTCTCAACTGGCAGGGTTGAAAACATAGCGGCGCTCCTGAAGACGAGCGGCGCCGAGCTTGTCCGCGGCAGCGTAACTGACCTTTCCCTGCTCCAGAGTGTCTTCTCCGGGGCCAGCTACATCTTCCACCTGGCAGCCATACCCAGTGTTCCCCGCAGCATCGAGGACCCGCTGGGCACGCATCAGGTGAATGTCACCGGCACGTTGAACGTGCTCATGGCCGCTAGAGACAGCAACGTCCAGAAGGTGGTCTACGCCTCGTCGTCTTCGGTCTATGGCGATACCCCCACCCTGCCCAAGCGAGAGGACATGATGCCCAGTCCCCAGTCGCCCTACGCAGTAGCCAAGCTGGCCGGGGAATACTATTGTTCCGTCTTTCATCAGGTGTTTGGGCTGCCAACCGTCTGCCTGCGCTATTTCAACGTGTACGGCCCGAGACAAGACCCTCTCTCCCCATACGCCGCCGTCATCCCCAAGTTCATAACCAGTGTTCTCCAGGGAAGACCGCCCATTATCTTCGGCGACGGCAGTCAAACACGAGACTTCACCTATGTCGAGGATGCCACAGAGGCAAACATCCTGGCTGTGGAGAGCGATGCAACCGGGATATTCAACATAGGCAGTGGCGACCGTGTCAGCATCAATGAGTTAGCCAGGCTGGTCCTTGAGATCCTGGGGAAAGACCTGGAGCCTCAGCATCTGGAGCCAAGGGCAGGAGACATAAGACATAGCCTTGCCGATATTGCCCTGGCCAAGACCTTTGGCTATACTCCAAGACATAGTCTTTCGGAGGGAGTAAGAAGAACCATTGACCAGGGAACCTGGGCCTGATATGGGCATACGATTCGCGGAGGCCGCAGCGGCGGACACTCCGGCGGCGACCGACCAGAGTGTCGTCTGCGTGGTTGGCCTGGGCTACGTGGGTCTGCCCCTGGCAAAGGCTTTCTCCAAGAGCTTGAGGGTCATCGGAGTCGACACCGATCACTTCAAGGTGGACAGGCTGAACCACGAGGACAACGGTCAGGGCCTTGTCCTTACCCACGACGCCACTCGAATAAGGGAGGCCGACTTCGTCATAATCGCTGTGCCCACGCCGGTGACCCGGTCAAAACAGCCCGACCTGTCCTGCGTGGAGAACGCCGGCCGGGCTGTGGCCCACAACCTCAAGAGGGGTAGTGTGGTCATTCTGGAGTCTACTGTGTACCCCGGAGTCACCGAGGAGATACTGGTGCCCATACTGGAGGAATCTGGGCTCCTTTGCGGCAGTGGCTTCAAGATCGCGTACTCTCCTGAGAGGATCAACCCTGGCGACGCCGACCACGAGCTGGGCAGGATCACCAAGGTCGTAGCTGGCATGGACGAGGAGACCACCGAGGCAGTGGCCGCCCTCTACCGCAGGGTCACCCCAAACGTCTACAAGGCAAAGGACATAAAGACGGCGGAGGCCGCCAAGGTAATTGAGAACATCCAGAGAGACCTCAACATCGCTTTGATGAACGAGCTGTCGCTCATTTTTGACAAGATGGGCCTGAGCACCAGAGAGGTACTGGACGCAGCGGCTACCAAATGGAACTTCCATCGGTACTCCCCAGGGCTTGTCGGCGGGCACTGCATCCCGGTCGACCCCTACTACCTGGTGTACAAGGCCAAGGAGCTCGGCTATCATCCGCAGGTCATACTGGCCGGGCGAGCCATCAACGACTCCATGCCGAAACACGTGGCGCAGATGACCATAAAGGCCCTGAACAAGGCGGGCAAGGTGATAAGGCGGTGCCGCGTGCTCATCATGGGCCTGGCCTACAAAGAGGATGTCGCCGACACCAGGGAGACCCCGGTATCAGAACTGTCCAGAGAGTTACAGGAGTACGGGGTAGAGGTGTTCGGCTATGACCCCCTGCTGCACGATATCGGGAGCGAGCTGGGGGTTACGCCGGTGCAGGACCTCAGCCAGGTCTCCCATCTGGACTGCATCATACTGGCTGTGGCCCACAGAGCTTTCCGAAACATGACGGTTGACCAGCTCAAGCGCATGATGAACACTGACCCGGCACTGATCGACGTCCGCGGTGTGTTTGACGAGAAGGACGTCCTGGGAAAGGGAGTGGCCTACTACACCTTGTAACGGCCAACGCACAGCGGCCCGGAGAAACCATGCTATGAAAAAAAAGAAATCCGCACTTATCACGGGCGTGACCGGTCAGGACGGCGCCTACCTGGCCAAGTTCCTCCTCGATAAGGGCTACGCTGTCTTCGGCACGTACAGGAGGCTTTCCACTCCCAATTTCTGGCGTCTGCAATACCTGGACATATTCGACAGGGTGAAGCTGATTCCCGCCGACCTGGTGGATTCTACCTCCATCGTGGAAGCGCTGATGATATCCGAGCCCGACGAAGTGTACCACCTGGCCGCTCAGAGCTTCGTTGGGGCCTCGTTCGAGCAGCCGGTGGGCGCTGGCGAGATCACCGGGCTCGGCGTTCCCAGGATGCTGGAGGCCATCAGGAGCATCAACCCCCGGATAAGGTTCTACCAGGCGTCCACCAGCGAGTTGTACGGCAACAGCAACACGGGCGTGCAAACTGAGGAGACCCCTTTCCGGCCGGCCAGCCCCTATTCAGCGGCCAAGCTCTATGGCTACTGGATAACCAGGATATACCGGGAAGGCTATGGCATGTTTGCCTGCAACGGGATACTCTTCAACCACGAATCGCCTCTGCGGGGGCTGGAGTTCGTCACGCGAAAGATATCCAACGCGGTGGCCAAGATTGCCCTGGGCATCGAGAAGGAGCTGCGGCTTGGGAACATGGAGGCACAGCGTGACTGGGGCTACGCCCCGGAGTACGTCGAGTCGATGTGGCTCATGCTCCAGCAGGACAAGCCCGACGACTACGTGATTGCCACAAACGAGACCCACTCGGTGGCCGAGTTCGCCCGCAGGGCCTTTGCCACCGCCGGTCTGGACTGGGAGAAATACACCAGAGTCGACGAGAGGTTCCTCCGCCCCATAGATGTCAACTTCCTGCGAGGGGACTATACCAAGGCGAAGGAGAAGCTCGGCTGGCGGCCAAAGGTCACTTTCGAAAGACTGGTCGAAATAATGGTGAAAGAGGACCTGGAGCGGTGGGGGAGGTGGCAGCAGGGCAAGACGTTCCCCTGGGACGCTCCGAGCTACCCCACCGAGGCAGGCATCCTGACCAGGGCGCTCAGAGTATAGACATGATCCCCATCGCCAAGCCCCTGCTGGGCGAAGAAGAGCTGAGCAACGTGATGGAGGCGGTGAGGTCGGGCTGGGTCAGCTCCAAGGGCAGCTTTATCCCGGAGTTTGAAGCGGGCTTTGCCAGCTATTGCGGGGTGAAGCACGGCGTGGCCACCTCCAACGGTACCGCAGCCCTGCACCTGGCCCTGGCCGCACTGGGCATAGGGCCGGGCGATGAAGTCATCGTGCCCACCCTCACATTCGTGGCCACCGCAAGCACAGTCCGGTACACTGGAGCCACGCCGGTTTTCGTCGACTCCCATCCCGACTACTGGTGCATTGATCCCGAGGCAATCGAAAAGGCCGTCACGCCAAACACCAGGGCGATCGTTCCGGTCCACCTCTACGGGCACCCCTGTGACATGGATGCCATTATGGAGATTGCGAAGAGGCGGGGCCTGCTGGTCATAGAGGACGCCGCCGAAGCCCACGGCGCGCAGTACAAAAAAAAGAGGGTCGGCTCCTTCGGTGACGTGGCCTGCTTCTCGTTTTTCGGGAACAAGCTCCTGACTACCGGCGAGGGGGGCATGTGCCTCACCGATGATGATGACCTGGCCCGCAGGATGAGGGTGCTGAGGGACCACGGCATGAGTCTGAGCAAGAGGTACTGGCACGACGTGGTCGGGTTTAACTATCGCATGACCAACATGCAGGCAGCAGTGGGGGTAGCTCAACTGAAGAAACTGGACACTTTCATAGGCATGAAGCGGCAGATTGCCGCGTGGTACGCCGAGGAGCTGAAGCCGCTGGTGGATGAAGGGCTGGTCACGCTGCCGCCGGAGATGGAGTGGGCCACGGGTGTCTACTGGATGTACTCCATCCTCCTTGAAGATGGCTGGAATGTAGACAGGGATGAACTGACCGAGAGGCTAAGCAGGGCTGGCGTTGAGACCAGGCCCCTCTTCTATCCCATCCATCTGATGCCACCCTACAACAGTGGTGAGAGTTTACCGGTTGCTGAAGAACTCTCAACAAAGGGGGTGAGTTTGCCTTCAAGCGTTTGTCTAACAAGAGGCGATATCCGAGCCGTTGTTTCTCTTGTAGCGTCTGCATCTGCTTAGGCGGTAGTGAGATTGTCCATCCCTAATTGTCTAAGGTTTGCTAAGTCCATGTTAAACACGGTGGCACATCCATGGGGACATCTGGAGGCTGTAGATTTAACGCGAGAACTAACGGGAGCAAACGTATTTCAAATACTGTTAGCAGGACAGCGGCTAGCCTCCAAAACTAGTTTGCATAAACACCTACGAGAGAGTCGAGCCCAGTTTGCTGATCTTACTTTCGCAGGATTACCAGAGGCCACGTGTTTGCATCTGGTGGTTTCATGCATCAAACCTAACGTGGTTGTGGAGACTGGCGTGTCGAGTGGTTTATCCTCCACCTATATTCTGCAGGCTTTGCATGAGAACAAGAGAGGAACACTATAGTCAATTGATTTGCCCAAAATGGAAGGTTCTACCTATCCTACGGGCTATTTCTCAGAAGGAGGCGAAACTGGAGTAGTCCCCATGGGCAGAGAAAGCGGATGGATGATACCGCAGGAGTTGAGATATCGGTGGAATCTAATATTGGGGAGAACATCCGAGATGTTGGTCCCTCTTCTTGAAAGGCTGGGGTAGATAGACATTTTCCTGCATGACAGCTAGCATAGTTATGGGAATATGCTTTATGAGTTTGAAAATGCTCTACCTCACTTAGGACGCAAAGGAGTACTGCTTAGCCATGATATCTGGTGGAATGCAGCCTTTTCTGATTCTTGTAGGAAGAACACTAATTCGCTATCAAGGATTGCGGAAACATATGGATTTTGAGAGGATAGTTTCGGTGGCGTTGTGAAGCTGTGACAAGGGTGATTGTCACTGAAGCACATCTAAGGACAGCTTTGTATGTAACCCGCTCCTTAGGAAGAAAGGGAATACAAGTGATCTGTGCCAGTGAAGAGGACACTGGCCTTGCTTTGCTCTCAAAATACTGTTGGAAACGGGAGAAGGTCACTTCCCCCGTGGAAGACCAGGATAGCTACCTTCGGGAACTCAAGAATCTGGTAAACGATTATGACGTAGATGTCATCATCCCTATCCATGAGAACTCTCTCTTCCCTCTTTCGCAAGCGGAAGTGAAACAGCAATTCAAAGGTGTGGAGATCCCTATACCAGATTTCCAAACGCTCAAAAAGGTCGCAGACAAAGGCGAGCTTATGAAGCTAGCATCGGCGCTTGGGATTCCCTGCCCTCGAACATACTTCATTGATGATTTGACGAGTTTGGAAACAACGGCTAAGCGAATCAAATACCCTGCGATAGTAAAGGCACGCCTCGAAAAAGATATACCGCCAGGGCCCAATAGGCGATACAAGAGAGTAAATGATCCCATAGAATGCATCAAGTGGTATGCAATACTTCACGAAAGGCAGCCTTTCCCTATCATTCAAGAAATTGTCGAGGGTTATGGTTGTGGCTTCTTTGGGCTATTTGGTAGGGAAGGTGAACTACTGGCTAGTGCTGGGCATAGGAGGATCAGGGAGCAATTTCCCGAAGGAGGACCTTCCACCTTCTGTGAAAGCTACTATCACCCAAAGGTTTTCGAATATGGACTTAGGCTTTTGACTGAGGTGCAGTGGTATGGGATCGCAATGGTGGAATTCAAGCTGGATCGTCGAGATGGCGAACCAAAGCTGATGGAGGTAAACCCTAGGTTTTGGGGCACAACTCCCGTGGCTATCTTTTCGGGCGTCGATTTTCCATATCTGCTCTATAGACTGGCGAAGAAAGAGCAGAACATGGATGAACATGCATTTCAGACGGGAGTGAAGATGAGGTTCTTGTGTGATGATACACGAGCTTTCTTGAGAGATGCTAGAAGAACAGAAGGCCTGGTAGGGAAACTGGGGCTTGTGCTTCGCTTCATAGCCGAGCTCCTAAACCCTTTTGTCAAGGATGGAATCCTCTCCTTTGATGATATTGGTTCATCTGTGTTCTACTTGAGGAGTACCTGCCTGAAGTTAGCCATCTCTCCCTTGGCCAAGATAAGGAGACGATCGAGTGGTTCAGGCTGCCTTTGACCTCCACATACACTCAAGCTATTCCTTCGAC
>QMOF01000068.1 GCA_003650185.1 Chloroflexota bacterium
GAGGCGGACCGGGCCATGGCTTCGGCTCTCAGGGAGATTGTGGGCGATATGACCAACGTGGAGGTGGTTGAGGCCGACATAATGGAGACCGACCCGGCGTCTCTTCTGGGTGGGGAGGGGGCTGGGGGTGAGTACCCCAGCTACAAGGTGGTAGCCAACATCCCGTACTACATCACATCTCCCATCCTTCGCCACTTCCTTGAGGGGTCAGCCCGGCCGTCCATGCTGGTGGTCATGGTGCAGAAGGAGGTGGGTGAAGCGATAACGGCCAGGTCTGGCAAGATGAGCATACTGGCTGTCAGTGTCCAGTTCTACGGTGAGCCAGCCATAGTTGGGCGTGTGTCGGCCCGAAGTTTCTACCCGGCGCCAAAGGTGGACTCCGTGGTGCTGCGGATCAGAGTGCGTGGGCAGCCTGCGGTAGAGGTCTGCGACAGCGGCAAGTTTTTCGCAGTAGTGCGGGCTGGCTTCAGCGCGCCGCGAAAGCAGTTGCGCAACTCGCTGGCCCAAGGGCTCGGTGTATCGGGGCAGAGGTCTGGGGAGATACTTGAGAGAGCAGGGATAGACCCGCGTGCCCGCGCCGAGACTCTGACGTTAGAGGACTGGGCTAGACTGACTGAGGAGATGATTCATGACGAGACCGGAGTGCGAGGGTAGTGCCAGGGAAGCCTACGCCAAGATCAACCTCACTCTGGAGATCACAGGCAAGCGTACCGACGGCTATCATGAGATTGCCAGCGTGGTCCAGGTAATTGACCTTCGTGACACGCTGTACTTTCGGCCTGACGATCATATCAGTCTTAGCTGCAGCGTTCCGCAGCTTGCCTGGCCAGGCAACCTGGTGATTCAAGCAGTGAAGCTGCTGCAGGATGCCGTCGGCACTCGGCGCGGAGTGGCCATCTCGCTTGATAAGGGGATACCTGTGGCTGCGGGGTTGGGTGGCGGGAGCAGTGATGCAGCAGTGACGCTTGAGGCGGTAAACGAGATGTGGGGGCTTGGTCTTGGCCGCGAGAGTCTGTGCGGGATGGCAGCCCGGCTTGGCTCCGACGTTCCGTTTTTCGTGGGCGGTGGCAGGACGGCTGTCCTGGCAGGTCGGGGTGAAAAGGTAACGTACTTGCCTTCTCCACCCAGGAGCTGGGTTGTTCTGGTCCGACCGGCGATCCAGATAGCCAACAAGACACGGGAGATGTACGCCAGGGTGAGCCCTTCGCAGTTCACAACGGGAGATTACACGCGGACGATGGCCGAAGCAATTGAGAAGGGGGACAGGGTAGCGCTCGAGCTATGCTATAATGTCTTCGACGATATTGGCTTCTCTTCACTTGGCAAGCTTGCGGATTACCGGGACCGGTTTCTGACAGCAGGCGCCGCACAGGTGCATCTGGCCGGATCGGGCCCCGCTCTTTTTTCGCTGGTGCAGGACCGGTCTGAGGCAGAGGATATCTGTCGCCGCCTGAGGAAGCAGAATGTGGAAGTCTATGTGGCCGAGACAGTCTGAGGTTAGCGCCGGCAGCGTCCTGACGGAACTGCAGGAGGTAGTCCCCAGGGTAACTGTGAAGAGGGTGGCAGCGCTCCTCATCATGTTGGTGGCGTTCCTCGCTGCTGTGGTGGTGATGGTGGTGCTGGCCCATTTTGTCTCGCCGATTGATCTTGAACGGTACGGTTATTTCGGTGTAATGGTGTCAAACCTGCTGCCCAGTCTGAGCGTAGTGATCCCGGCCCATTTTTTTCTACCTGGCCAGGCGGTTAGTGTCATTGTTGCCGCTGCCGGAAGTGTGTTGTGGGCGGCGCTAGCGGCCAGCGTGGGCAGTACTCTAGGAGAAGTCACGGCCTACTATGTCGGCTATGGTGGCAAGAACCTGCTTAATCTTGAGCGCTTTGGCAGATACCATACGGCAGAGAGATGGATGAGGCGGCGTGGTGGCCTGGCTGTGGCCCTGTTTGCCTTCCTGCCGCTGTTCTTCTTTGACGTGGTGGGTATTGCTGCCGGCGCGCTGCGGTTTCCGCTCAGGAAGTTCCTTTTCTTCTGCTACCTGGGGCGACTGCCGCGGGCTTTTATTGAGATATACTTCTACACCTGGATATTCGAGAACATAATCTCACGTCTCCCAGACTGGATGAGTGGTCCCCTGTGGACGGGAGAGGGGACCGGAGTATAGGACGGAGTGAAAATCGGTCTCTTTCTGGGTGAGTTGCGCGAGGCGCTCACCATGCCAACAAAGGGGAGCCTGCTGAAAGCTGTCCTGCTGCTGGCGGCCATAGTTGTTGTGGCGGTGGGCCTGTCCTACGTGTTGCATGTTGTCTTGCCTGAAGAGGAACTGAAGCGCTTTGCACAGTACGGCTACTCAGGGGTTTTTCTGGTAACACTGGTTTCCAGTCTATCGATTGTCCTGCCTCTGCCAGGAACAGTCGTGGTGATAGCCGCGGCGGAGATATGGAACACCCCTTTGATAGCGCTTGTAGCTAGCATCGGGGGTGCGCTGGGTGAGATTAGCGGCTATGCTCTGGGCTACTGGGGCAGGGCGGTGGTGGGGCCGGAACAGACGGACAAGTACCGGCTGGCTCAGGGGTGGATGCAGAGACACGGCGGCGTTGCCATTTTTCTTTTTGCCCTGGTCCCTTTTTTCATCTTTGATTTTGTGGGCATAGCGGCTGGGGTATTGAGGTACCCTCTCCGTAGGTTCCTGCTGTTTGCCTGGATGGGGCGGTTGCCTCGCAGCATGATCGAGTGCTACCTCGGGGCGTCGCTTATCGAGGCTATACTCGATCATCTGCCTTTCTAGGTTTGTGCAGTGCTGAGGGTGCCTCAGTCGGTATGGGGCATCTGGGAATTGGATGTGAATCAGACTTGCGTTTCGCTGGACCTGGAGACAAGTGGTCTCGATCCCGATAATGATCGCATTATCGAGGTGGGCGCCGTCAAGTTCCGCGGAGGGACGGTCCTCGGCACGTTCCATACCCTGGTGAATCCTGGCTGTATGCTGCCGAACCGCGTTCGCCTGCTGACGGGTATCACCGACGATGAGTTGCAGGTAGCTCCTCCTTTCTCTGCTGTAGTAGACGAACTGGTGTCTTTCATCGGCGATCACTCCATTGTAGGGCAGAACGTCCAGTTTGATCTTGGCTTCCTTTCCTCGCATGGTGTCATTGTTTCGAATAATGTCTACGACGTGTATGACCTGGCCACCATCCTTTTGCCGCACCTGGACGAGTACAGTCTGCCGGCCCTGGCCAGGCAATTTGACATATCTTACCCTGTGCAGCATCGAGCCCTGGAGGACGCCTTTGCGGCCAAAGATATCTTTCGGGCTCTGCTGGAATACGTGGACAAGCTTGACCTATCAGTGATCGCTGAGATCAACCGCCTGACCATGGCCAGCGACTGGCCCTGGAGGCCCCTGTTCCTGGAGTTGGAAACTGGCAAGGCAGGGGGTGTCTCGCTGTGGGACAGGCAGGCATGGGAGGCAGACTGCGTCCCGGAGGCAAAGGGGTCGGTTGGCAGAGAGCCCCTGGTGCCGGAGGCTGTTCTGAAGCCTCTCGATGTGGACTGGCTGGCCGGTTTCCTGGAGGAGGGTGGGGTGGTTTCGAAGGCGCTCCCCGGCTTTGAGTACCGTCCCGGTCAGGTCTTGATGATGCGCCATGTGGCCGGTGCCCTGAACGAAGGACGTCACCTGGTGGTGGAAGCGGGCACGGGAACTGGGAAGTCCATTGCCTATTTGTTGCCTGCGGTCATCTTTGCCGTGCAAAACAACGCTCCTGTAGTTGTTTCTACTAATACCATAAACCTGCAGGAGCAGCTAGTTACCAAGGACCTTCCTGAGCTGCTAAAGGCTCTGTCCAGTGCCGGAGAACCTGCGGGAGCGGCCGCTGTGAAGGTCGCCCAACTCAAGGGACGCAACAACTACCTGTGCCTGAGAAGATGGAATTCCTGGCGCAAGACGCTGGGCCTGCCGTGGGAAGAGACCAGGTTCCTGTTGCGTTTGCTGGTATGGCTGAGTCGGACCTCCAGTGGGGACCGGGCGGAGCTGAACCTGGCAGGCAATGAGACTGGCCTGTGGAACAGGGTCTGTGCGTCGGAAGACAACTGTGTACCGGAACGTTGCTCATACTACCCGGGCGGCTGTTTTCTTTACCGTGCTCGTCGCCAGGCGGTGGGGGCACACCTGGTAGCAGTCAACCACGCGTTGCTGGTGTCCGACCTAGCCAGGGGTGGTGGTATTCTGCCCGATTACGGGCATCTGATTGTGGACGAGGCCCATCATCTGGAAGAGGAGGCCACTGAGCAATTTGGGTACCGCGTTGGCGATCGGGACATCTACAGCCTGCTGGAGCACTTCGGAGACAGGGGAGGTTTCCTGTTTCATCTGAGCAGCTACTTGCGTACCAGTTCGCTGGCCGCCTCTCGGAGGAGGGATGTGGGGCGGGAGGTCGAGGAGCTAACGGAAAGAGCAAAGCGGGCCAGGCCCTTCGCAGAGCGGTTTGTCGGGGATGTGGTTCGCCTGGTGGACTTTCAGGTCGGCGCTCAGGGGGAATACGAACGTGCCCTGAGGTTTAGCCAGGAGGTCAGGCGTCACCGCCTGTGGTCTGAGGTCCAGTCCTCGTGGGAGGGACTGGACGACCAACTTGCCGGGGTCGAGATCGGTATGGCGGAGCTTCAAGCCACGCTCGAGGGACTGCCCTCCAGAAGCGACTCCGAGCTGAACAATTGCCTGGCCGAGATGGCTTCGGTGAGGCAACAGGTCAGCGGATTGCGTGCTCGGCTGAGTTCGATCGTGGCTGATCCTGCGGGGGACAGCATCTGCTGGGCCCGGATTACTTGGCAAGGTGAACTGTATCTGCATTCTGCGCCACTGAGTGTTGGACGGATGCTGGACAATGTGCTGTTTTCGCGGAAGGACTGCGTGGTGCTCACCAGCGCCACTCTCAGTGTCGGGGGCGATCTCAGCTATATCAAGAAATCTCTGGGCGTTGAAGGAGCGCAGGGCTTGATCGTCGACGCCCCCTTCGACTACGCCAAATCGACCTTGATCCTGCTGCCTGAAGACATCGTAGCGCCGGAGAAGCCCGGCTACCAGGAGGCGGTGGAACAGGCACTGCTGGGAGTCTGTCGGGCCACCCGCGGCTGCACCCTGGCGCTTTTCACCTCGCACGCAGCCCTTCGGGCCACCTATGCGTCTGTTCAACCCGTGCTGGAAGGCGAGGGTATCCTTGTTCTGGGTCAGGGAATAGACGGCAGCCCGAAGAGAGTGCTCAATACGTTCAAGGCTAATCGCAACGCTCTGCTGATGGGAGCCGCTGCTCTGTGGGAGGGGGTTGACATTGTCGGGGAGGGGCTCAGTGTCCTGGTTATCGTTCGCCTGCCTTTCGGCGTACCCACGGACCCGGTGACAGCCGCTCGCTCGGAGCTTTTCGACGATTCCTTTAACCAGTACCTCTTGCCTCAGGCAGTGCTCCGGTTCAAGCAAGGTTTTGGGCGTCTGATCCGGAGCTGGTCTGACCGTGGGGTTGTCCTTATCCTTGACAAACGTCTACAGACCAAAGCCTACGGCGATGCTTTCTTGCAGTCGCTACCCAGATGCACCGTGAAGACGACCAGGCTACCTCAAGTGCCTGAGGAGGTATTAGGTTGGTTGGGTTGGTCCGTGCCAGCAGATAGCCGCGCCTCACATAGTGAGCAGACAAAGACAAGACCGCAGGACTGCTGGTGAAGCATGTAGGAGCCGCACTGCCTGGTCTTGACGTTGACCGACCAGGGCATGTGGAAGCAGCCGCCGCAGAAGAAGCACCGGGACCAATGGTCTGGGTCTAGCGGTTCACCGCAAACGGAGCATACCTGGGACATCTCATTTCTCCTGTGACATCCAGAGGCGGACCAGGTTGGCTTCTTCGCTTCTTGTCCTCACCCGCTGATCGAGTCTGGCTTCAAGCAGCGCCCTGAGCATCCGGCCGATTCGGGGGCCGGGGGGGATACCCATGCGCTGGAGAGCCTGGCCATCGAGCGACGGCTTGACGTGACGCCACCTGTCAAGGTAGAGCTTGAGCCTGGTTTGGACCAGGGGTGAGTCCGAGGCGATGGCACAGGCCAGAATTGACGTTGGGGAGTAGTCCTCGAGGAAGCGATAGGCCGTGCTGGGCGATAGCTCGGGTGTCTCCAGTGCGTGGAGGCTTTGTCGAAGCCTCACGGAGTCGCGTATAACGCGGGCCGTGGCTCCTGGCAGCTTCAGAGCAGTGGCCAGGTCTTCAACTTCCTGGTCGGTGAAATGATACACCAGGATCGAGAGGTAAAGGCCCAGCGCTGGTGGATGAGCGGTGGCGCGGGCGGTGCGAAACTTCTCGGCCACCCACCCGTTGCCTCTCAGGGAGGGATGTATCTGTGCCAAGAGGCCCAGTCCTTCAGCACGTGCCAGGGCTTTTTCGGGGCACGGCTCTCTGAGTATGAGTTCCACCTCGTGCCTTGTTCTGTCCCCGCTGACCGTGTGCAGCATAGACACGTCTCGCCGCAACAGGCGCTCCGTGGCTGGGTCGAGGCGGAAATCGAACCTCTGTTCGTAGCGTACAGCACGCAGCATTCGGGTGGCATCATCGATGAAGCTGTTATCGTGGAGAACCCTGACACGCTTCCTGCTGAGGTCTTCCTGGCCCCCAAAGGGGTCCACCAGTCGGCCGAAGTTGCTCGCGTCGAGGTGGATGGCCATGGCGTTTATGGTGAAATCACGCCTGGCGAGGTCGTCCACGATGGTACTGGGGCGCACCGTTGGCAGAGCACCGGGGTGCTCGTAGCTCTCGGCGCGCGCCGTGGCCAGGTCGATGAGGAGGTCTCCGCGGCGGAGCTTGGCCGTACCGAAGCGGGGGTGAGTCAGCACCTCGCCTCCCGCTTGCCTCTGTAGCGCGCGGGCGAGTTCTACGGCGTCGCCCTCGACCACTAGGTCGAGATCGAGATTTGCCTGGCCTAGTAGAAGGTCGCGGACTGCACCCCCCACCAGATAGAGGCCGTATCCTGACCGCTCTGCGATCTCGCCTGCGATGCGAACAAGGTCAAGGGGCTCACTTCGAAGGCGCTCTGCCAGTTGGATTGCGAGACTCTGGCTCATAGCTGTGGCCAGCTTTTCCGGCCCGGCTCCGCGGGTGGCGGGGGCTCGCGTTGGGTTGAGGGCGATGCTGAGGCTGCCCGGGGAACGTTGGGCTGGTGCTCAGGAGTCACCATTGCTCCCCCTGCCTGCCAAACTCTCCAGCTCCTCCTTCATCCGCTGCCAGTGAGTGCCCCGCCAGTAGACCCTTTGGCATTCAGGGCACTGCATGTACTGGGTCTGAGTTCGGAAGACGTAGGGCGGTACCAGTCCCTTGACCTCTTCCTTTGTCCTCGGCAGTAGCACCCGGTTGCACTCCAGGCAGCGAGTGAACTGTTTGACACGGCAGTCGAGGCCCAACTCCCTCACCACCTGGCTGAGTTGCTCTTTAGGGTCGTCGCTTCGGGTGAGGATGACCCTTAGCTGCCCGTTGGTCACCACGCGTCTTCTGGTGATCTGGGTGTCCCTGGTCACGAGCACCCTTTTCTGCTTCAAAGCGGTACGTACCAGGTCTGCATCATCTATGTTCTTGTAGAAGGTGGCGTCGTACCCCATCATCCGGAGCAGCCTGGCCAGCTTACCGGCGTTACTGTTGACAGCAAAGCTGACTTCCATCACGCGTCACGCTCTCAGAGGTCTATGGTCAGTCCTTCGTAGCCGAGGCTGATGTCTGCACCCAGTTCTTCAGCAATGGTCGCCACCTCCCTCTCGACCTCACTCTGGTAGGACGGGTTCATGTGCACCAGCACTGTGCGAGGTATGTAGCCGTTGAGCTTGCGCAGTTGCAGTAGCTCTGCTTTGAGCAGTCCAGGAGCGAGGTGCCCTGTTTTCCTGGCCCAGTCCTCGAGCCGCTGCGGCATGGTGATCTCGGTGACCAGCAGGTCAGGGTGAACGTGCTCCCAGCACACGTCCAGACCTGCACTGGTGTCGCCAGTGTAGAACACGCTCTTGCCTCCGGCGGAGGAGACCTGGAACCCTACAGTCGGCACGACGTGAGCTACCGGGATCGCCACAACGCTGTAGCTGGCCACGCTTATAAGCTGGTAAGGCTTGATGATGGTGAACCTGATGGCTGGCCGGTGATCGGGCCACTTGAGGAAGTTGGGGTACATGCCGCCATCGAAGAGGTGGGTGGAAAGGACTTCAGACGTCGGCTGGATGCAGTAGATTTCGACTGACGTGTGATTGGCCAGGTTCATGGCGAGGGTGGGCAGGTCCCTTACGTGGTCATAGTGATGGTGTGTCAGGAAGATGGCCTTGATCTGCCGCTGGGCCTCGAGAGGCAGGCTGGAGCAAAGGCTACCGGCGTCCAATGCCAGGACGCCGTCGATGAGCAGGCCCGGCAGCTTGGCACTGGCTATCTCTGTCATGTGGGCACCGAGAATACGAATCTGCATCTTGACTCTCCAATGTCAAGGGGCGGATGGCGCACCCTGGACGTCTGGCGGGACGGGTCAAAGCCAGCGGCGTTGGCGGAAGAAAGCTACCATGGCACCGATGACCACTAGCATGAGCGCCAGTATCACGACGAAGGAAGTCAGGTTTCCCTCGTCCACCCCTCCCGGCAAAGGGACGTTCATTCCGTAGATGCTGGCCACCAGGGTGAGAGGCAGCACGACGGTCGATATCACGGTAAGAATGCGAATGACCTCATTGGTGCGATGGGAATACAGGGAGTCGTTGGTGTCTTTGAGACCTTCGACTATCTCCTTGCATTCATCCAGCACGTCCCAGATCTTGTCGACATGGTCCACCAAGTCGCCCCAGAAGACCTCCATGTCTTCAGGCGTGAAATGCTGGGTCTTCTGTCCCAGGGTGGCTACTACCGCTCTCATCGGCCAGATGACGCGGCGGTAGGAGATGATATCGCGCCTGAGCACGGACAGCTCTATCACTGTGCCCCTGCCCCTGGTGTCAAATATGTCATGCTCCACCCTCTCCAGGTTCTCCATTATCTTGTCCGTTATGGGCAGACAGTAATCTATCAGCCTGTCCACGATGCGGTAGAGCAGGTAACCCGAGCTCTTCATATAGGTCTGACGCGTCTCCTCGTGAAGCTGGCAGTCCTTAAACAGTTTCACCAGGGGTTTGAGCACACCCTGGTGGACGGTGACGAGGTAATCGCTGCCGATGAAGACTGATACCTGGCTGGGCACGGTCACCCTCATTTCCTTGCTGAACAGGGGAAAGTGGAGCACGATGAACAGGTAGTCCTCGTACTCGTCGATCTTGGGACGCTGTCTTCGACTGAGGCAATCGTCAAGGTCCAGGGGATGAAAGTGATAGTTCTCAGCCAGGTACTCGGTCTCCCTGGTGGTAGGAGACTCAATATTCACCCAGGTCAATCCTCCCCAGGTAATCTTGTTTACGCGGAGCTCGTGCTCTTCCGGGACTGGGACGGGCTTCGGCATTTCCTGGCTCCCTTGGGCTGTGCCGACGTTCTTATACCACAACAGGCATTCGTAGGGCAAGGTTGCCTGGGCACCAGCACCGGTAATCGGGCCCAAGGACGCGCTCTAGTTCAGGGATGCCCTCAGCCGTATCTGCGGCGCGTCCCACTGGGTTGCCTCGCTGACTGAGGTGACACTGATTCAGTGATCGCGGGCGCGGCATGTTCTGCCGGTTCGGAATGGTTGGCTTGCGTTGTCGCACATTTGGCCAACGGCGGGCGGGAGATTGGGTGAGCTCGTTCAGATACATGTGAGACAGTAGACAGGTAGAATAGGGGCCATTCTCCGGATGAGAAAGATCAATGGAGGTGGCTCCATATGCGGGTATTCGGTCTGCCCGGTGTAATAGGGC